>JAIXZQ010000071.1 GCA_027489475.1 Methylophilus sp. | reverse complement strand
GCAGGCCGAACGCAGCCAGTTGGCGCTCAACTTACAATCCGCCGGATTGGCTTTGGATGGGTTGCAGATCGTACGCGACGCAGTCAACGTCGAAGGGGCCGCACATGCATCCTGATGCCAGCGTCTATCGTAAGCCCCCGCCGCCTGCACCAGAGCAAGAAGCCCCCGCAAGCCCACGCTCACAGGTACGCGGTGTGCATAGCCAATCTGCCGTCGCCTTGGCTTATGAAGCCGGTGATTTGGCCCCACGCGTAGTTGCTAAAGGCAGTGGCTTGTTGGCCGAACGCATCATTGCGTTGGCGAAAAGCCATGATGTGTATGTGCATGAATCGCAGGCGCTGATAGGCCTATTGATGCAGGTCGAGTTGGATACACATATTCCTCCGCAACTGTATCAGGCCATTGCAGAAATTTTGGCTTGGCTCTATCAGCTAGAACAAGGCGCGGTTGAAGGTCCGTATCCAGAAAAAGAAACGCCAGCGGGATAAAGGCTGGCGGGGAGAAAAGCGGCGTGTGATTCAAGTGAGCCCCTCTGCTTGAGCGGGCAGCGATGCACCTGCTTAGACTTGCATATTCATCATGTCCTGATAGGCTGACACCAACTTATTGCGGACTTGTACGGTGGCCTGAAACGCAATATTGGCCTTTTGACCGGCAATCATCACATCTGACAAACTGACATTGTCATTGCCCATGGCAAATTCTTTACCCAAGGTGTCGGATTGCACCTGCATGTTGTTGACTTGATCTAACGAAGCTTTCAACGCATCGCTAAAACTCACCTGATTGCTGGGGCTGGCTGCATTGGCCTTTTGCACGGGGTTTGCAATGGCTGCCCCGGCACCCAAGCCTTCAGGCCGTTGTGCAGCCGCGCGTAGTTGTGCCAGCATGGACGAGATGCGTTGTGCATCAATACCGCCTGCGTTCATCTGGGTCTCCTTTCATTGTGCATTTGTTCAGGCACGCATCATGGTTTTACCCACATCGCATACCTTGTTCACTATGGTGCTACTTTAGCACTCACCCCCAGCATCCGCTTTGCAAAATAGGCAACATTAAGCCGTCTTATTTGGCAATTTGATTAGGCAGGGCAGGCGCATAATGGGCAACATGAAAAATGTGTCCTGCAAGGGATACCACGGGTTGAAAGCCGTCAACAGCGCCTCTTAGGCGTCGGCGTGATAGATGTACATTGGAGGTTCAAATGGCTGCTGATGCTGCCTTGTTAACAACAAACAACGAAGCGAACGGGTCGTCCAACGTGTTTGGACAACTGGGGCAAAAACTGTTGCTGGTGGCTGGCATTGCCGCCATTATTGCGGTGATGGTGGTGTTTTGGCTGTGGAGTCAAAAGCCAGATTACCGTGTGTTGTTCTCCAACTTTGCTGACAAAGATGGCGGCGCCATTGTGGCCGAACTGGACAAATTGGGCGTGCCTTATCAGTTTGCCGAAGGTGGCGGTGCTATTTTGGTGCCTGCCGATCAAGTCCATCAAGTGCGCTTAAAACTGGCGGCGCAAGGCTTGCCCAAAGGCGGCAATATTGGCTTTGAACTGTTAGAAAATCAAAAATTTGGCGTGTCGCAGTTTGTCGAGCAAGTCAACTTTCAGCGTGGGCTAGAGGGTGAACTCGAGCGCAGCATTCAATCTATCTCAGCAGTAAAAGCGGCCCGTATTCATTTGGCCATCCCCAAGCCCAGCGTGTTTGTACGCGAGCAGCAATATCCCACCGCCTCAGTATTACTTAATCTGCACAATGGTCGCCGCTTAGATGCCCAGCAAGTGGCTGCGGTGGTGCATTTGGTGGCCAGCAGCGTGCCTAATCTGTCTGCCGAGCATGTGACTGTGGTCGATCAGAATGGCAACTTGCTGTCTGACACCAGCAAACAAGCCAAACAAAATGGCCTAGACCCAGAGCAAATTGCCTATGTAGAAAACATGCAGACCAGCATTGCGCGTCGCGTCGAATCCATCATCACGCCGATTGTGGGCGCCAAAAACGTACATGCTGAAACCAGTGCAGAAATCGATTTTTCAGTCACTGAGCAAGCCAACGAATCGTATAAACCCAACGCCAAGCCCGAAGACATGGCGGTACGCAGCGCACAAAGCCGTGAGTCTCAAAGCGCCAATCCTAACAATGGTGCAGTGCCTGGTGCTTTATCCAACCAACCGCCTGCAGATGCCACGGCACCGATTAATGCACCGAATGCCCAAGCCCCAGGCGCCAATGGTCAACCGGCGGCTGCCGCGCCTGCCCCTGCCACACCGCAAAATACCCAAAAAGACACCACCACCAATTACGAGTTAGACAAGACCGTCAGCTATGTGCAACAACCGAAAGGCGGCATCAAGCGTCTGCATGTGGCTGTAGTGGTAAACCATATTCCTGTGGTTGACAGTACCGGCAAAACCACCTACCGCCCTTTAAGCGCGGCTGAAAAACAACAGGTCAGTGATTTGGCCATGCAAGCCATGGGCTACAACAAAGAGCGTGGCGATACGATTTCTGTGGTCAACACACCGTTTGTTGCCGAGGCCCAAGAAAAACTGGTAGAGCCTCCTCTGTGGAAAGACCCCATGGCGATTGAATATGGCAAAGATGCGTTGCGCTTTATTGCCGGTGTCGTGGTGCTGATGCTAATTTATAAAAAAATACTGAAGCCTATGGCCACCAAATTGACCACCGTAGAGCGTAAAACCCTGCCTAGCGTCGCTGGTAATCCCGCGTTAGCCAGCGGTAGCGCAGCCGCTGCACAAGGGGAAGATGCGCTGGTGACCTTAAGTGGCGATGCCCCAGCCTTGCCCGGCGGGCTAGACCAAACCCTCACAGCAGCAAAACAAGTGGCTAAAGAAAATCCACGTATGGTGGCAAATGTAGTGTCCAGTTGGACCTCGGTGGAGAAATAAGGCATGAGTGACGAAGGTTTAACTAGAAGTGCAGTGCTGATGCTGGCGCTCGGTGAAGACGAGGCCGCAGAAGTCATGAAGCACTTGTCCCCCAAAGAAGTGCAACGCTTGGGCATTGTCATGGCGTCAATGAAGCCAGTGCCACGCGAAGAAGTCGAGCAGGTGCTGGAAAAATTCATGATTGATTTTGCCCGCAGCAGTGACTTTGGGCTGGATTCGGATTCCTATATTCGTTCGGTCTTGATTAAGGCGTTTGGCGACGACAAGGCGTCAAATCTACTGAACCGTATCCCGCAGTCGCAAGATGCCGCCGGTATCGAAAGCCTGAAGTGGATGGATGCGTTTAGCGTGGCTGACTTTATCAAGAATGAACATCCACAAATCATCGCCACGATTTTGTCACATCTTGAAGCCGACCAAGCTGCAGAGATTCTGAGTCACTTTACTGAGCGTTTACGTCAGGATGTGATTTTGCGCATCGCCACCTTAGATAGCATCAAACCTGCGGCCTTGCGTGAGTTAAACGAGGGCATGCTCAAAATGTTGTCTGGCAATGAGAACCTGAAGCGTCAATCCATCGGCGGGGTAAAAACTGCGGCTGAAATCATGAACTATCTGAGTGGTGAGACAGAAGCCAAACTGATGGATGGCTTGAAGAGCTACGACGATGCCATGGCGCAACAAATCATGGATCAGATGTTTGTCTTCGATAACATCATGGATATCGATGACAAAGGCATCCAGACCTTGCTCAGAGAAGTGCAGTCCGACATGCTGATTGTGGCCCTCAAAGGCACCTCAGACGAAATGAAAGAAAAATTCTTCCGCAATATGTCTACCCGTGCGGCCGACATGATGCGTGAAGACCTCGAAAGCCGCGGTCCGGTCAAACTCTCAGAAGTCGAAGCACAGCAGAAACAGATTCTGCAAATTGTGCGTCGTCTGGCCGATGAAGGCCAAATCATGCTGGCGGGTAAAGGCGACAGCGAGCAATACGTGTAATTCCTGACAGAAAGAACGTTTCATGGCCGCCTCTGGCATTCCGAAAGAACAGTTAACCGCCTATCAACGCTGGGAAATGGCCAGCTTTGATTCGCAAGCCCCCAGTGAGCGTCAAAAGCGCGAGCAGGTGCAGGCCGATGAACAGGCAAAGGCGGTGAGCCAGATTCTTAACCAAGTGCGGCAAGAAGCCTATGAAGAAGGCCTGAAACAAGGCTATGCCGATGGGCTGCGTCAGGCCTTTGCCGATGCCGAGCAAGAGCGGCAGCAATTCACCGCGCTGGCAGGCACGTTTCAGCAAGCGCTGGCCATGCAAGATGTACAAGTGGCTGAGTCAGTGCTGAGTCTGGCGCTGGATTTGGCCAAAGCGATGATGAAAAGCAAGTTGCAGGCGGATCCACAAGCGGTGATTCCGGTGGTGTTAGATGCCATGCAGTATTTGCCGCAAGTCAAACAGCCTGCGCGCCTGATTGTGCACCCTGAAGACGCCAAAATCTTGCGTCACCAAATGGCGGAACTGCTAAAAGAGCAGGGCTGGCAATTAATGGAAGACAACCAGATTGAACGCGGTGGCTGTTTGGTGGAGACGGCTGAAAACCAGATTGATGCCACCAACGAAATGCGCTGGAAACGACTGGTACAAGGCTTGTCGCGCTACGACGACTGGCATGTGCCTACCCCTGAGGCACTGTAGCTATGTGCATGTTCTTTAATCCGCCATCTATTGTTTGAGAGCTTATTGCCATGTCTGCCGCTGCCACGCAATTAAAACACGACCCGCTGACCATCGCTGCGTCTGACGCGGAGACCGATGTGCTACCGTTGACAGCGAACGCTGAGGCACTGGATAACGATCAAACACCTGCCACTGCGCAGCCAGACGACCTTGCAACACCCAG
>JAIXZQ010000161.1 GCA_027489475.1 Methylophilus sp. | reverse complement strand
TTGCAACCAAACAACGTCCTGCAAACAACCCGTTGATTGTACATATTGCAGATATTGCTGCGGTGAGTGATTGGGCCAGCGAGTTTCCGCCACTGGCGCGAGCGCTGGCAGAGCGCTTTTGGCCCGGCCCGCTCACATTGGTGTTAAATGCCCGCCCGGACGTTCTGATGACCTTGCGCGCAGGGGAGCCCACCGTGGCACTAAGGGTGCCTGCACACCCTCTGGCACTTGCCTTACTTAAAGAGAGCGGGCTCGGCTTAGCCGCGCCATCTGCAAATTTATATACGCAATTGAGTCCAACCAACGCATCCCATGTCGAAGCTGGGCTAGGCGCGGAGATTCCCGTATTGGATGGCGGTCCCTGCACCGTGGGTATAGAGTCGACGATAGTGAGCGTGCAAGGCGCAGATTGGCAACTATTGCGGCCGGGCATGATTGATGTGGCGCAGTTAATTGAAGTCACCGGCAAGCCGCCGACAGAGCGTTCTCTGGCAAACACGCCTAAAGCACCGGGGCAACATCTACTCCATTACTCGCCGCGCACGCCTTGTCAGTTGTTGCCGTCGCGGTCAGCCATACTCGCAGAGATTAAAGTCTCTCCCAACAACGTCTGCCTGCTTTTTGGCGAATCACTGCCAGAAGGTACCCGCGGCCTCTGTTTGCCGAGCAACCCTACACAAGCAGCTGAGCAACTATACGCCGCATTGCATAGCTTGGATCAATGGGATGCTCAACGCATTTTAATTGAATCCCCACCCGCAGGCCCTGCATGGGAAGGCGTGCTCGATCGTCTTTGCCGTGCAACCTACCATACAGCTAATGATTGAGCCGTCATGCAGACACTGGCACAATAGCGCTCACACCTTTTAACATTGTTTTTTTGCAGACAATTATGAAACCAACCGCATTAATACTCCTGGGCTTGGTCAGCGTACTCGCAGGTTGCAAAACCTACGAGATGCCCAGCCTGTTTGAAAAAGGCAGCAAAGAACAGCCGAGATACGGCAAAGAGGCGACGCATTACCAATGTGAGAATTTTCAATCGTTTGGCTTAAAACTGTCAGCAAATGGTGAGGAGGCATGGGTGATGCTGCCTGACCATGAGGTCGGATTGAACCGTGATGCCAGCGATAAACAGCTGTATCACTATGGCACGATGGACTTACGCTTGAATGGTGAACAGACCACGTTAGATGATGGCGAGGTGTTACATTTAAAAGGCTGCAAATCGCAGAGCCCGACTAAATAATATTGTGGCTCAGCATGACCAACCGTTCAGCCCGAGCGGATGTGCGTAAAAAACCCTGCTTCGCAGGGTTTTTTTATACTGTGAACATGCTCGCTTTAGAACGGAATATCGTCATCAAAATCATCAAAATTACCGGCAGGCTTGCTGGCAGGTTGAAACGCGGTGCGATTGGCAGCACTCGAAGAAGATGAGGCACTAGCAGGTTGGCGACTCGGCATTTGATTAAAGTCATCCATGCCACCACTCTGATCCATCTCGCCACCTTCAAACGCGGTGCTACCCCCTTCACGTCCGGTCCCTAACATCTGCATTTGATCTGCGATGATTTCAGTGCTGTAGCGGGTCACGCCATCTTTTTCCCATTTGCGGGTTTGTAGACGCCCCTCAATATACACTGGGCGGCCTTTTTTAAGATATTCGCCAGCAATTTCGGCCAAACGACGGTACATCACGATATTGTGCCATTCTGTTTTTTCTTGCCGGACACCGGATTTGTCTTTCCAGTTTTCAGTCGTGGCAATACTAAAGTTAGCAACCGCCTCTCCATTAGGCATGTAGCGCACCTCGGGATCACGCCCCAGATTTCCCATCAAAATCACTTTATTGACCGATGCCATAGTGTCACGACTCCCCTATACGATTCAAGATTGCTTGCGACAATGCCGCCTGAAATTCTCTGCTGTGTTGGTTTTCCAACTTTACCATGAGCATGGTTTCCGAAGGAATGGCCACTACCTCATAGACGCCAGGCATGGCGCGAATATCGCTGACCAGTTGTGCCGCAGCCTCATCATTATACCCTTGCAAATGGAACATTTTGGTTTTGACACTGGGCGGCGACTGCATGCTTAACGCCAGATAAAACCACACCAGCATCAAGCTCGCACAAAACAGAAATACGCGCTCTTGACCAAAGCTGTGAGACAACCAACCACCGAGCGCTGCACCTAAAAACATACCAAAAGATTGCGCCGTATTGTGCACCCCCATGGCGGTCCCTTTGGCAGCGGCGGGCGCCATTTTTGAAATCAGCGAGGGCAAACTGGCTTCTAAAATATTGAACGCAACAAAATAAGAGAACAAGGTCGCAACAATGCCCCATAAGCTATGCAAACTAAACATAAACGCAATTTGCGTCAACAGCATGAGCCCGACGGCAAAAATAAACACTGGTTTGAGTTTGGCTTTTTTCTCGGCATAAATGATGGCAGGCACCATCATGATAAATGACAATACCAACACGGGCAGATAAATCAGCCAATGGCTGTTTTCACTCATGCCGGTGGTTTGCTTAATGGCAAATGGCACCACCATAAACATGGCCATCTGCGCGCCATGCAAACAAAAGGTACCAAAATTTAATCGCAACAATTGTCCGTCGGCCACCACCTCACGAATCTTGGCAGGCGCCGCTTGAGCGTCTGAGTGAAAATGCGCGTGTAATGGTGCAGGCACGGCGAACTTGACCACCAAAATGGCCAGCACGGCGAGGACTGCCGTCAACCAAAAAATGCCCGACACGCCTATCCATTGATTGAGTAATGGCCCCCCCACCAAAGACACGGCAAAGGTCACGCCTATGGTGGCCCCAATGATGGCCATGGCTTGTGTGCGATGTTCTTCGCGGGTAGAGTCTGCCACCAGCGCAGTCACCACCGCAGAAATGGCGCCCGCCCCTTGCACCGCACGGCCAAATATCACCATATAAATGTCTTGCGCGGTCGCGGCAAATACACTGCCAATCGCAAACATGATTAAGCCGAGATAAATCAGTTTTTTCCGGCCAAATCGGTCAGAAGCCATGCCAAATGGCAATTGAAAAATCACCTGCATAAACCCGTAAGCGCCAAGTGCCAGGCCAATGAGTGCGTGATTATCGCCGCCCTGCAACTTTTCGGCATAGATGGCAAAGATAGGCAAAATCAGAAACATTCCCAGCATACGCAGGCCATAAATGGAGGCAAGCGCCGCCGTGGCACGCGTTTCGATTTGGGTCATTTTTTCGGAGAACTGCATGAATCTGAAAGAAGAATACTTGGCTTAATTTTGAATAATTGCGTATATTATCAGGTTGGCTGTCTGTTCGTGAAAGTATCATGGAATTTATCAAAATTCGCGGGGCGCGCACCCATAATCTCAAGAACATCAATCTCGATATCCCTAGAAACCAGCTGGTTGTCATTACTGGCCTTTCCGGTTCAGGCAAGTCGTCGCTAGCATTTGATACGCTCTATGCAGAAGGACAGCGCCGCTATGTAGAAAGTCTTTCTGCCTATGCCCGCCAATTTTTGGCGCGCATGGACAAGCCGGATGTAGACCTGATTGAGGGCCTGTCACCCGCTATTTCTATCGAGCAAAAATCCACCTCGCATAACCCACGTTCAACCGTCGGCACCGTGACTGAAATTCACGACTATCTGCGTTTGTTATATGCGCGTGCAGGCGATCCTGAATGCCCAGAACACGGCATCAAACTCGAAGCACAAACCGTCAGCCAGATGGTGGACAGCATCCTCAAGTTGCCTGAAGACACCAAACTGATGATTTTGGCGCCTGTGGTTTCAAACCGCAAAGGCGAGCAGTTAGATTTATTTGACACCTTAAAAGCCCAGGGCTTTGTGCGCCTACGTATTGATGGTAAGGTCTATGAAATCGACGCCTTGCCGCAACTGGCTAAAACCAGCAAGCATTCGGTCGATGTGGTGGTAGACCGTCTTAAAGTCCGTGAGGACATGAAACAACGTTTAGCTGAATCGCTGGAAACGGCTTTGCGTTTGGCAGATGGCAAAGTCATTGCCCTCGAAATGGATGATGACAAAGAACATTTGTTCTCTGCCAAGTTTTCTTGCCCTGTGTGCGATTACTCATTGGTTGAGCTAGAACCGCGCTTGTTCAGCTTTAACAATCCCATGGGCGCTTGCCCCAAGTGCGATGGCCTGGGCCAAGTCACCTTTTTTGACCCCAAGCGCGTGGTGGCTTTTCCGCACCTGTCATTAGCCAGCGGCGCCATCAAAGGCTGGGATAAGCGTAACCAGTTTTATTTTCAGATGCTGGCAAGCTTAAGCCAGCATTATGACTTTGATCTCGAAGCGCCGTTTGAGACCTTGAGTGAATCGGTACAACAGGTCTTGTTGTTTGGCTCTGGGCGCGAACAAATTAGCTTTAAATATCTAAATGAGCGTGGCAGCTTTTTTACCAAAACGCATACCTTTGAAGGCATTATTAATAACCTGCAACGGCGCTATCGCGAAAGTGACTCCAGCGCCGTGCGTGACGAGTTAGCTAAATATATCAATGCCACCAGTTGCCCCGAGTGCGCGGGCACGCGCTTGCGTAAAGAAGCGCGCCACGTCAAAGTGGGTGAGCGCAACATTCATCAAATATGTGAAGTTCCGCTCAAGCAAGCCCTGCAATTTTTTGAAACGCTTCAACTCAACGGCCAAAAACTGGCGATTGCCGACAAAATCGTGAAAGAGATTGAAAGCCGGCTGAAGTTCCTGACCAATGTGGGGCTGGATTATCTGTCTTTATCTCGCTCGGCTGAGACCTTGTCTGGCGGTGAAGCGCAGCGTATACGTTTGGCCTCGCAAATTGGCAGCGGGTTGACGGGCGTGATGTATGTGCTGGATGAACCCTCTATTGGGTTGCACCAGCGTGACAACGACCGTTTGCTTGCAACCCTCAAGCGTTTGCGCGACTTGGGCAACAGCGTCATCGTCGTCGAACACGACCAAGATGCGATTCAACTGGCGGATTTTATTGTCGATATCGGCCCTGGCGCGGGTGAGCATGGCGGGCGTATCGTCTCTTCTGGCACACCGGCGCAGATTGAAGCCGATCCGCACTCACTGACTGGGCAATATATCAGCGGCAAAAAACAAATTCAGTTTAAGCTGCCACGCACGCAGCCTGATCCAGCACGCATGATTAAACTGCATGGCGCCACCGGCAATAACCTCAAAGACGTGAGCATAGAGATTCCCGTCGGGCTATTAACCTGTGTCACCGGTGTGTCTGGCAGTGGTAAATCCACCCTGATTAACGACACCCTTTACCGCGCGGTGGCCGCACATTTGTATGGCAGCAGCACAGAACCGGCGGCACACGCGCAGATTGAAGGACTGGAATTTTTTGACAAAGTGGTCGATGTCGATCAAAGCCCCATTGGGCGCACGCCGCGCTCCAATCCAGCCACCTATACCGGGCTGTTTACACCGATTCGGGATTTATTTGCCAGCGTGCCCGAGAGCCGCGCGCGGGGCTATGGTCCTGGGCGTTATTCATTTAATGTGAAGGGCGGACGTTGTGAGGCCTGCCAAGGGGATGGCGTATTGCGCGTTGAGATGCATTTCTTACCAGATGTGTATGTACCTTGCGATGTGTGTAAAGGCCACCGCTATAACCGCGAGACACTAGAAATCCAGTTTAAAGGTAAAAATATTCGCGAGGTGCTAGAGATGACGGTGGAGCAAGCGCACACCTTCTTTAATGCGCAGCCTGTCATTGCCCGCAAACTAAAAACCTTGCTTGATGTGGGTCTGGGCTATATCACCCTCGGTCAATCCGCCACCACCTTGTCTGGCGGCGAGGCACAACGGGTCAAACTGGCACTTGAGCTCAGCAAGCGCGATACTGGCCGCACGCTGTATATTTTAGATGAACCCACCACCGGGTTACATTTTGCGGATATTCAGTTGTTGCTGGATGTGATTCATCGGCTGCGCGACGCCGGGAACACCGTGGTGATTATTGAGCATAATTTGGATGTGATTAAAACCGCCGACTGGCTGATTGATATGGGCCCTGAGGGGGGCGATGGCGGCGGCATGGTGGTTGGGGTTGGCACGCCTGAGACTCTGGCAAAAAATACGGCCAGCTATACTGGCCGTTACCTCACACCCTTATTAGAAACACTCGCTGTCAAGGGCTAAGGTCAACATGCAATTAAACCCTTAGCGTCGATTGTCCCTGTGCAGAGACCATCGCACGCTGACGCATGCAGTACATGCGTCCTATGCACAGTGTAGGCAGGTTTAAAAATTTATAAGGCCAGAACAAACCAACAAAGCTAGGGTATCTCTACCAATCGTAATCGCGCTTGTATGGTGGCGGCATGTCGGTTGAGATAGTGAGTGTGTCTGTGCGCATCATAAAAACGCGGGTTGGGAATCATGGCGGCTAAGCGTGCCGCTTGTGCAGGCCCCAACTGGGCGGCATTGCTATGAAAATAATGCCGAGAGGCAGCCTCGGCGCCAAACACGCCATCACCCCACTCGATGACATTGAGATAAATTTCAAGAATACGCCGCTTGCTCATCAACTGTTCAAGCATAAAGGTGATAACCACTTCTTCGGCTTTGCGCCATGGCGTGCGATGTCCGGATAAAAACAAATTTTTGGCCAACTGCTGACTGATGGTAGAGCCTCCCGCCACAATGCGGCCTTTTTTCAGGTTTTTTTCAAACGCCTGCTCTATCCCCAACCAATCAAACCCATGGTGTTCAGTAAATCGGCTGTCCTCGGCAGCCACCACTGCGCGCTTAAGATGTGTGCTGATGCGCGCATACGGCACCCATTGCTGTTGTAGCTTGGCCGTTGGCCGGCTGTCTTGCATCACCGCGAGCCGTGCTTGCATAAAGGCGGTGCGTTCTGGGTTATGCCCTCGCCACCAGACAATATGCAGCAACACCCAACATTGATACAGCACGACCCAAATGAGCATCCAATACAGCAGCTTGATAAGGATTTTTTTCATGGTCAAAAAAGTGGCAAGCGAGTATGCGCCAAATTAATCAATCTACGTTGATTCAATGTGAAGAGGGTGCAGGGGTTTTTATCTTGTTTATTAAACGCATTTTTAGACAGGCTACGGTAAATTAATCTGCGCGGCCCTTGGTCTACGCGTTTCCTGTTTCAAAGTTTGTCACGTTAAAAGCGCATACGACGCCTAGCCTTGTGCAGCACGAAGCGCTGCCAACACTGGGGCTGTTTCAGGTCGCAGACCGTGCCAGACAAAAAAGGCTTCTGCCGCTTGCTCTACCAACATACTCAGGCCATCTGCCACCTGCGCTCCGGCCGCGCGCGCTTGTACCATAAACGCAGTCTCACGGCCATACATCATGTCATACGCCAAGGTGTTTGGCGAAAACAGCGCGTCTGGCAGAGGCAAAGCGTCTGATTGTAAACCCGCAGAGGTGGCATTGATAATCACTGTATAGTCACCATGCACAGCGTCAAAGGCGCAGGTGTGCAACTTGACGGTATGTTCGTTCGCCAAATCGGCAAAGTGTTGTTGCATAGCCAGCGCTTTGGCCACAGTGCGGTTTGCGAGGGTCACGCTGGCCGGACGTTGCGCCAATATCGGCAATACTACCCCTTGCGCCGCACCGCCTGCCCCTAAAATCAAAATATCTTTTCCGCCCAGCGCGACTTGGCAGTGCTGCATCATCGCATTGACCAAGCCTACCCCGTCGGTGTTGTCACCGCTCAGCATGCCCTCTTGAAAACTTAAGGTATTAACGGCCCCGGCGTACTGCGCGCGCGGTGTCAGATGCTGACAAGCGGCAAATGCTTCAAATTTAAACGG
>JAIXZQ010000339.1 GCA_027489475.1 Methylophilus sp. | reverse complement strand
TTTACGACATGCAGCTGCCTGTAGCCCATTTTTTGCCAGATTCGTTACAAAACAGCCAGATGTTGTGACTGATTTGTTAGATAACTTATATAAGACATATAAGACCGAAGATGTTAACAATCTGTTTTTATTTGAAAAAAATATTCAAGAAGCAGATTTTTTGCAACAAATTCGGCAAAAACGTCAACGCTTAATGGCGCAAATGATCGTACGCGACCTCAATGGACTGGCCGATTTTCACGAAGTAGTGGAGACCACGAGCGCACTGGCCGAAGCCGCACTGCAAGCCGCTGTGGATTTTTATCATGCCCAGCTGGTCATTCGCCATGGGCAGCCGGTGGCCAAAGATGGCACGCCGCAGGACTTGATTATTGTTGGCATGGGTAAGTTGGGTGGGCGAGAGTTAAATGTGTCTTCCGACATTGATTTAATTTTTGCTTACGAACAAGAAGGCCACACCAATGGTGCGGAATCATTAAGTAACCAAGACTTTTTTACCCGGCTAGGCAAAAAAGTCATTGCTGCCTTAGATGAAGTCACTGCTGATGGCTTTGTGTTTAGGGTGGATATGCGTCTGCGGCCGTTTGGCTCAGAAGGCGCGCTGGTATGTAACCTGGATGCGCTGGAAGACTACTATCAGCATTATGGCCGCGAGTGGGAGCGCTACGCTTGGATTAAAGGCCGGGTGGTCTGTGGGCCAGCCACCGCTTTGCATCGCTTAATGAAACCGTTTGTGTTTCGTAAATATCTTGATTTCAATGCCTATGCCTCAATGCGCGACCTCAAGGTGCAGATACAGCGTGATGTGGTACAGCGCCGCTTATCGGACAATATTAAGTTAGGGCGTGGCGGTATCCGTGAAGTCGAGTTTATCGCACAGGTGTTTCAATTAATCCGTGGCGGTCAACTACCCGCGCTACAAATCAAGCCGACATTGGCGGTGTTGGATACGCTGGCTGCCCGCGAAATGCTGCCCGCGGCAGATGTGCAGGCATTAAAAGAAAGCTATGTCTATTTGCGCAACCTTGAACATCGCTTGATGTATATCGATGATCAACAAACCCAAGACTTACCCACCTCAGAGTCCACGCGCGGCTATCTGTTAACCATGCTGGGCGAGCCAGACTGGCCGCATTTTATGACCACGCTGAATCAGCACCGCGACCGCGTGCAGCATTTTTTTGACGAAACGTTTAAAGATGCCCGCAGCCAAGACTTGGCCCAAGAAACCGCCGTCTGGCAAGGCACCCTGCCTGCCGAGCAGGCGCTGAGTTGGTTGCAGGCGCAAGGCTTTACCCGAGCCGAGGATGTATATCAGTTGTGTCAGCGCACCCGGCAAAGCCAAAAAATTCAGCAACTGCCCGAGTTGAGTCGCCGTCGCTTTGATCAATTGATGCCCTTGTTGATTCGTGAAGCCACGCAACAGCAGAGCACCAGCCCAGACACGGCTTTGATACGTACCTTGGACTTGCTGGAAAGCATTTGTAGACGCGCCAGTTATCTGGCCTTATTAACCGAGTTTCCGGATGCGCTGGCTTTGATTGTCAAGCTATGTGCCGCCAGTCCATGGATTGCTCAATATGTTACAGCGCACCCCATCCTGCTAGATGAGCTCCTTAACGAACAGACCTTGTTTAAACGCTTGGATGCTGCGCTTTGCCAGGCTGAACTGAGCCGTCAAATGCAGGCCTTGCAGGGCGATATAGAGGCGCAGATGGATGCGATACGGCATTTTAAACACGCCCACGTGCTGAAAATTGCTGCACAAGACGTGATGACAGCGTTGTCCTTAGAGGCGATTTCGGATGACCTGAGTGCGCTGGCCGACGTGATTGTGCAGGTGAGTGTAGACACGGTTTGGCAACAACTGCCGTTTAAACACCAGCCCAAGCCACAGTTTGCAGTCATCGGTTATGGCAAGCTGGGGGGCAAAGAACTGGGGTATCAGTCTGACCTAGACATTATCTTTTTGTTTGATGACCCACACGAGCGGGCGCAAGAAATCTATGCCCGCTTTGCACAGCGACTGAACACCTGGTTTAACACCCTGACCAATGCGGGTTTGTTATATGAAACCGATTTGCAACTGCGGCCAGATGGCAACAGCGGCTTGCTCGTGAGCAGTGTAGAGACCTTTGCCGATTATCAACAGCACAAAGCTTGGGTGTGGGAACATCAAGCCATTACCCGCGCCCGTTTTATTGCTGGAGATGCGGCCATCGGTGCCCGCTTTGAAGCTATCCGCGCCACCCTGATGCAACAACCACGTGACATTGCTGCACTCAGGCATGAGATTGTTCAGATGCGTGAAAAGATGCGTGAGGCACATCCCGCCAAAGCCGGACGCTTTGATCTCAAGCAAGGCGCAGGGGGCATTGTTGATGTGGAGTTTATGGTGCAATTTTTGCTGCTCGCACACGCGGCCCAGCATCCCTCATTGACTGAAAATTTGGGCAATATTGCTTTGCTACATCGTTGCGCGACGCTAGGCTATATTCCTAGCCTGTCCTTGGCCGAGCAGGTGGCAGCCGCCTATCGGGAGTATCGCACCTTGCTGCATCATGCCAAGTTGCAAGGCCACGAAACGACTTTGGCAGCGGGTGAGATGGCCCAGCAGCGCGCCGCCGTGATACAGCTTTGGAAGCTATTGTTGGCGCAGGCGTGAGGCAGGGTAAGGGGCTGGCATCCGCCTGTTGGCAAACATCACTTGCGTCTTGTGTAAGAGGATGCGCTGAGTATGTAGCTGTGTGCATGTGACGCAGCGTCAGGGCGACAAAAAATCAACGCCCCAACAGCATTTAAAGCGTTAAGCGCGCAAAAAAGTCTTCTTCAGGCAGCTTGTTATCAATTGAAGCGCGCGAATCTCACACCCTCAACAGCCCCAGCGCAAGCCTGCGGTATGGACAGGGCTGTCCCAGTGTTGCTCTATGGCTTCATCTAATAAACACACACTGATAGACGCACCCGCCATATCAATGGCTGTGGTGTAATTGCCTACCAAGCGACGTTTTACCTGCAAGCCATGTTTGGCCAGTGCGCGCGCAGCGGCATGATAAATAAGATACAGCTCCATCAATGGAGTGCC
>JAIXZQ010000220.1 GCA_027489475.1 Methylophilus sp. | reverse complement strand
ATGGGATGTCTGTCACAGCGCCCGCCGCAAAGGGAGCTTGGACAGTGCAATTGTAGGTAGTAGCGTGATGGTCAATCCTATCGATGGCTTAATCGCAACCCTCCCCGCACTGCGGTGTATTGCATTTAATGGTCAGGCGGCAGCCACCTTGTTTCGTCGGCACAATCCCTGTGGCAGTGCACTCCCCACCTTGGTGTTGCCCTCGACCAGCCCAGCGCATGCCCGCTTGCGCTTCGCGCAAAAGCTTGCAAAGTGGCAAGCCATCAACGCGTTTTTGACTGATTGAACACAGGTCTGCATCGCTGAATCACCGGACGCATCAGCAGCAGCACCCTGTTTAAAGTTGCAGAAAGAGAGCGTTTGAGCGCTGACTGCACGCCACGCGGCTTATGCAGCCACACGGCGATAAACGCACAGTCTGTTGCCTAAGCGGATAACCCCAACATTTCACGTGCGTGTATGCGGGTGGCTTCGGTAATTTGCAGCCCCCCCATCATTCTGGCCACTTCTTCGATGCGCTCATCGATAGAGAGCGGGCGGATGCGACTTAAGGTCGTGCCTTCATGCTCGGATTTGCTGACTTGCAAGTGATGAACGGCCTGGCTGGCCACTTGGGCCAAATGGGTGATGACCAAGACTTGGCGGTGTTGGCCCAACTGCTGCAAAAGCTGACCCACCACCTCGGCTACACCGCCGCCGATGCCCACATCCACCTCATCAAAAATCATGCAGGGCACAGTCCCCAGCGATGCAGTGGTGACTTGCAATGCCAAACTGATACGCGACAATTCGCCGCCAGAGGCCACTTTGTTAAGTGGTCTAGGCTCCACCCCAGCATGGCCCGCCACCATAAACTCGACTTGCTCTAAACCGAAAGCGGCCGCGTCTACCGGGGTCAATGCCACCGTAAACTGACCGCCTTTAAGCGACAGGGCTTGCATCTGCGCGGTAATCGCGACAGACAGGTGTTTAGCGGCTTGTGTGCGCCCAGCGGATAATTGCTTGGCCAAATCTTGATAGGTCTGCCAGGCCGCCTGCATCTGCTTAGCAAGTGCTCCATCATCTGCATAGGCAGACAACACCTCGATACGGGCCGTTTGCTGCGCCAATAACTCTGGCAATTCATCGGCCTTGATCCGATATTTGCGCGCGACACTGTGTATGGTCTGTATACGCGCCTCTACCTCGGCCAAGCGTTCAGGGTCTAGCTCACTTTTTTGCAGATGTTTGTTTAGCGCTCGGCTGGTCTCTTCGAGCTGAATCACGGCTGAGTCCAAGGTCTCTATCAGCGGGGTTAATGCCGGATCAAAGTCTTGCAACTCACCAAGCTTGAGTTGCACTTGTGACAGCAACGCCAAGGCATTGACTTCCTCGCCCTCACTCATCATCTGCAAGGCGTGTTCCATCCCAGCCAACAAACTGGCCCCATGGCTCAGGCGCATATGTTCCTGTTGCAAGGCCTGCCAGCCATCGATATCAAAGCCCAGTTGCATCAGTTCGCGGCTGCTGTCGCGCAATTCAGCTAATTCATCGGCAAATTGACTGGCATTTTTTTCATAGGCTTGCCATTGCTGCTGTAACTGATGCCATTGTTTATAAGCTTGCTGCACGGCCTCAGCCAAGGGGGCTTGTTGGGCGTAGGCATCGAGAATATCGCGTTGGGTGGCTAGCTTAAGCAAAGAATGGTGGGCATTCTGGCTGTAGATATCAATCAGCGACTCGCCTAGCTCGCGCAACTGACCAACAGTCGCGGCGACCCCGTTAATAAAGGCGCGGCTGCGGCCATCCGCATAAATGACGCGGCGCAACACCAGGGTGTCCTCTACCTCCATCGCTTGCGCCTGTAACCAGTCACGGGCGGCAGGTAGCTGGCGAATATCAAAGGTGGTGGCAATCTCGGCTTTTTCGCTGCCACGACGGGTGACATCCCCTTCATTTCTGGCACCCAGACTCAATGAAAGCGCATCAATTAAGATGGATTTTCCGGCGCCGGTTTCGCCGGTTAAGGCAGTAAATCCCTTGTCGAACTCCAGTTCAAGGTGGTCGACAATGACAAAGTCTCTGATAGATAAGGCTTGCAACATAAAGGCGTGTGGGCGATTTAGCCCCAGTTTAATTTGTTTCGCAGCATGTCAAAGTAGCAATAATCTTGCGGATGCACCAATTGAATCTCTTGCTGCGCGCGCGCAATACGGACGCAGTCGCCCACTGCCAACGGATATTGCCCTTGGCCATCAAAACTGATTTGTGCGTCGGCTGCGTGCACCACCCTCACCTCAATCACACTGCTGGCGGGGACTGTAATCGGCCGATAGCTTAAGGTATGTGGGCTGATGGGCACGATAGAAATCGCCTCCAAGTCCGGGTGCATAATAGGCCCTCCGGCAGACAGTCCGTAGGCCGTGGTGCCAGTGGGCGTGGTGAGAATCAATCCATCAGAACGTTGGCGCGAGACAAACTGCCCGTCGACATGCACTTCAAGCTCAATCAGTCGAAAGGCACTTTTAATCACCACATCGTTTAACGCTACTGCAGATTGCTGCGTGCCGGCCACATAGTCAATCTCAGACTGCAACAGCATGCGCGACTCACGTTGGTAATGCCCTTGTAAAATAAGGTCGAGATCGCCCAACATGGTCTCGGTTTGTAGGTCGGTTAAAAACCCCAGCCGTCCACGGTTAATGCCTATTAACGGGACATTAAAGGCGCGTAAGGCGCGGCCTACACTCAGCATGGTACCATCGCCACCCAACACAATTACCAGCTCGGCATGTTGCCCCAAGGTTTCTAACGGCGCCTGCTCCACCGTTGCAAGGTCGAGCACACTTGCTGTATGCGTTTCCACACAGACACGCAGCCCCTGTGCGAGCAAATGGGTGGTTAAGCGACGCAGCTCTTGCTGCATCTGCTGCAAGGCAGCAGGGTCCATGTATTTGCCGACCAGCGCGACAGAGCTAAAAGTTGATTGCATGGCCGCATTAAAGCATAGAAGCCTAGGCCTGAAAAGCGCAAAGGGCTGTTATCCTAGGTGCATTTGGTGCAAAATTTAATTGTAGACACGAAGGACGATTTAAGTGGAAAAACGCGCGCAGATTTTGCTCAAAACGCTGGTTGAACATTACATCAGTCAAGGTCAGCCTATCGGTTCGCGCACGTTACTGCAACACTCAGGCCTAGACGTCAGCCCGGCCACCATACGCAATGTCATGAGCGACTTGGAGCACTTGTGGTTCATTACCAGTCCGCACACTTCCGCAGGCCGCGTACCCACCAAAAAAGGCTACCGCTTATTTGTCGATTCATTGATGACGGTGCAGCCGCTGGACCAACAGGCATTGTCAACTTTGAAACATGGCCTGTCATCACCAAATCCGCAAGCACTGATTAATAATGCTGCAGATATGCTGTCGCAACTGACGCAATTTGCTGGTGTGGTCATGGTGCCTAAACGCACACGTAATCTGCTCAAACATCTGGAGTTTTTACATCTGGGTGAGAAAAAAATCCTGGTGATTTTGGTCACCGAAGACGGTCAAGTGCAAAACCGGATTTTGTTGACCGAAAAAGCATTTACCGCCAGTGAACTCACAGCCGCTGGCAACTACGTGAATAGCCACTGCCAAGGCTTGACCCTTGAAGAGGTGCAGCAACGCTTAAAACATGAGCTGCAAGCCATGCAAGCCGATATTAACCGCTTGATGACGGCTGCACTCGAAGCCACCAGCGCGGCCAATGCCGAAGACAAAGAGACGGTAGTTATTGCTGGCGAGCGTAACTTGCTGCAGGTGGATGAACTCTCTACCAACGTCAGCAGCCTGCGAAAACTGTTTGAGATCTTTGAGCGCCGCACAGCTTTGATGCAGTTGCTGGATCAAAGCCAGCGTGCCGAAGGTGTGCAGATTTTTATTGGTGGCGAGAGTGGTTATCTCCCCCTAGATGAGTGTAGTTTGGTGTCGTCACCTTATGAAGTCGATGGTCAGGTGGTGGGCACACTAGGGGTCATTGGACCCACCCGTATGGCATATGAGCGGATTATCCCCATTGTGGATATCACGGCAAAACTGCTTTCCAACGCCTTATCCAACCAAAGCAATTAACTCAGCACACGCTCTGCGCATCTTTAATCATGTCAGTATCGTCTGACAATAGATTCAGCTTATCTAGACTTTAGTGCAAAGCACTGTATCAGCATACTCTCACCATCGTTTAAAAGTCTCACTGCCAACCATATCCATATGGTTAGGGGCCATACAGAAGACCCAGACTGTTAAGCGTCCCTATTATTTTTGGAGAGTCATCATCATGTTTGTGAATTCTGTGCGTTTTCAACGTGCTTGCATCAACACCCTATTAGTTGCCTTGTGTTTGAACATTTCTGCCTGTGGCACCATGAGTACCCGTGGCAAAAATACCGCGATTGGCGCCAGTATCGGTGCAGTCGGTGGCGCCGTGCTCACTGGCGGCAGCGCCATTGGTACGGTGGGGGGCGCAGCCATCGGCGGGGTAATTGGTAACCAGATTCATAAAAAGTAATCATTGAAAGTGCGCTTCTGCGCACTTTTTTCGTTGCACTCCGTCTTAAGGGCCATTGAATGACTTAAAATGCCCCTATGCCTTACTATCATCCTGAACCCGACTATACCCACGGCACCCCTGCAAAAGTGGGGATCCTGCTCGCCAACCTTGGCACGCCAGACGCGCCAACCGCTAAGGCGCTGCGGCCTTATTTGCAACAATTTTTAATGGATAGACGTGTGGTCGAAATCCCGCGCTTTATTTGGTGCTGGATTTTGCATTGCATTATTCTGGTAATCCGCCCGCGCAAATCTGCAGAAAAATATGCCAGCATTTGGACCGCGCAAGGTTCACCGTTGATGGTATACGCGCAACAACAAAAAACCTTGTTACAAGGTTATTTATCGCAAAAAATCAACACCCCGTTTGCGGTAGAACTGGGCATGACCTACGGCAACCCAAGCATGAAAAGTGCGCTGACCGCACTGAAAGCGCAAGGCTGTGATCGTATTTTGGTCTTTCCACTGTATCCCCAATATGCAGCCAGTAGCACGGCGGCGGCATTGGATGCCGTCTGGCGGGTGTTGTTGCGTATGCGCAATGTGCCGGCCATACGCACCATCAAACACTACCATGATCATCCACGTTACATTGCGGCGCTGGCCAGCCATATTCAAGCCTATTGGCAACAACATGGTCAGCCAGAAAAATTGGTCATGAGTTTTCATGGCGTGCCCAAGTTTCACTTGCTCAAAGGCGACGCCTACCATTGCGAATGCCATAAAACTGGCCGTCTACTGGCAGAAACGCTAGGCTTGCGTAAAGACCAATATCAAGTGGCGTTTCAATCTCGCTTTGGTCGTCAGGAATGGCTGCAGCCATATCTGGCCAACACGCTAGAAAGCTTGGGCGCGCAAAAACTTAAGCGTATCGATGTCGTTTGTCCTGGCTTTAGCAGTGATTGCCTTGAAACCCTAGAAGAAATCGCCATGGAAGGCCAGCATCTCTTTCAAGACGCTGGCGGCGGTGATTACCACTACATCTCGGCGTTAAATGCGCAACCGGTTTGGATACACGCTATGACAGACATCGCGCTGGAACACCTGCAAGGCTGGGTGCGCGCCGATGAAGATTTGCAGCAAATGACTGCCGAAGCGCAGGCCAGTCAAGCCCGCGCACTGGAGATGGGAGCCCCTCAGTAAACGGATTCAGTGCATTCAAAGTGTACGCAATCTGCCCAAATTGGGTTGCATGATACTTGCATAGACGGCACTGGTTAACAGTGCCGTTTTTCTTTGTTCAAGCCAGCGTCATGACGCTTTTTAAATCCCCTCGCTGACTT
>JAIXZQ010000014.1 GCA_027489475.1 Methylophilus sp. | reverse complement strand
TGGGGCTTTGTTGACCAAAAACATTTAGTAGGTAAAGCGTTTTTTATCTGGTTTAATTTTGATCAATGGCGTCGTATTGGCCAGCATATAGGCTAAGCATTGTCGCAGCTGATTACGCTTACACTGTACACCACGACCAGATGACACAGACAGGATTGCATTGACCACCCAAGACAGGAGGCCTCAAATGACATCGTTTTACCCTTCGCATCAGCGCGGCTTAGGCATGTTGGGTTTTATATTGTTGTTGTCACTGTTTGGCATTGCTGGCTCGGTGGGGCTTAAAATGCTGCCCGCCTATATGGAGTTTTATTCGATTCAAACCACCCTTAAACGTATTGCACATGACCAAATGCTGCAAACAGAACGTGACGTACGGGTGGCCTTTGACCGGCAGATGCAGGTGGACAATATACATACCGTCAGTGGCCGCGACTTGCTCATCAGTGGCAAGCAGGTGTCCTTGCAATACCAGAAAAAAATTACACTGACAGACACGATGACGCTGGTGATTGATTTTGCCGCTGAAAATACGCCCTGAACCCGCCCTCACCGCGACCATACAATTGCTTGATATTCACCCATGAGCGCATTGCCTGTTTTACAAACCCGACTCGGCTACCAATTTGTGCAACCCGCCTTGCTGCAACAGGCACTCACGCACCGCAGTTTTAATGCCAACAATAATGAACGGCTAGAATTTTTGGGCGACAGTGTGCTCAATTTTTTGATTGCCCATCAGCTCTATCAACGTTTTCCTGCCTTGCCTGAAGGGGACTTGAGCCGTTTGCGAGCCAAGCTGGTGAGAGAAGCCACTTTGGCTGAGATGGCGACAGCACTCAATCTGGGGGATGCGCTCAAGCTGGGCGAGGGTGAGCTCAAAAGTGCAGGCTGGCGACGGCCCTCAATTTTGGCGGATGCGCTAGAAGCCATTGTCGGCGCAGTGTATCTGGATGGCGGATTTGCGGCGGCAGAACAAGTGGTTGCCAGCCTGTACAAACATCAATTGCACACCATAGACCCTAAGGCCATAGACAAAGACGCCAAATCGCAACTGCAAGAATATCTGCAAGGCAAAAAAATGGCGCTGCCAGAATATGAAGTCGTTTCGATTGAAGGTGAGGCGCATGCGCAGACCTTTACTGTGCAATGTAGCATCAAACCGTTACATATCACCACTCAGGGCGTAGGTACCAGTCGCCGAGTGGCCGAACAACAAGCGGCCAGCTTGGCCATGGATCAACTACAGACATGACAGACTCCCTAACAGATGACGATTTTCGTTGCGGCACCGTCGCCATCGTCGGCCGACCCAATGTGGGTAAATCCACCTTGCTTAACCACATTCTGGGGCTCAAGCTCGCCATTACCTCGCGCAAAGCGCAAACCACCCGTCACCGCTTATTGGGCATACACACCACTGAAGATGCGCAGTATTTATTTGTAGACACGCCCGGGTTTCAACAAAAGCATATCAACGCGCTGAATAAAACGCTGAATAAAACCGTCACCCAAGTGCTGACCGAAGTCGATGTGGTGCTGTTTGTTATAGAGCCGATGAAACTCGGCGAAGCAGATGAGTTGGTGCTCAAATTACTGCCTAAAAACAAGCCGGTATTGTTGGTAGTGAACAAGGCCGATCTGATGGGTGACAAAGGCAATCTGCTGCCCCTGATACAAGATTTTGATACGCTATTTCCGTTCGCAGGCATCGTGCCGGTCAGCGCCAAAAAAAACCTTTATTTAGATGAGTTGCTGAGCGCCATCCGACAACACTTGCCTGAACAAGCCGCCATTTATCCAGAGGACGAACTCACCGATAAAAATGAACGGTTTTTAGCCGCCGAACTGGTGCGTGAAAAAGTGTTTCGTTTGCTTGGCGATGAGGTGCCGTACTCTGTGACTGTCGAGATTGAGAAGTTTGAAACTGTGAAAAATTTACGGCGTATTTTTGCCGCCATCATCGTCGATAAAGAAAGCCAGAAACCGATGATTATTGGCAAAGGCGGCGAGAAGTTAAAGCAGATTTCTACCGAAGCCAGACAAGACATGGAAAAACTGTTTGGCTCCAAGGTGTATCTAGAAACCTGGGTCAAGGTTAAAGGCGGCTGGGCTGACGATGCCCGTGCGCTCAAAAGCTTGGGATTCTAAGTCTCGGCCTCCTGTGATTGCAGCGCGTTGAGTGATGGTGCAGCTTACTTCTGATCACAGTCAGCACAAGCAATCGCTGCAACCGGTGTTTATTCTGCACACCTATCCGTTTAAAGAAACCAGCCTGGTGGTGGAGATGTTCAGCCGCGATTTTGGCCGTATTGCCGCGGTGGCTAAGGGGGCCAGACGGCCATTGTCGGCCATGCGCGGCATGCTGCAATCCTTTCAACAACTGGCAGGCACTTGGTCGGGTAAAAACGAACTGAAAACCCTGCACGGACTAGAGTGGATGACCGGCCTGACCTTGTTGCGTGGTGAGGCGCTGATGTGCGGCTTTTACATGAACGAGTTGCTGCTACGGCTGCTGCCCCGTGATGACGCCCACACGCAGTTGTTTGAATACTATGCCCGTACCATACAGCGCCTGTCCACCTTGCCGCCAACGCCAGACAATGACGTGCTGGCAGAAATCATGCGGCGTTTTGAGCTCAAGTTGTTACAAGAATTGGGCTATGCCGTGCCACTGACCCATGACGAAGAAGGTGAACGGCTACAGGCCGAGCGCACCTATCGCTTTGAGGCAGATTATGGCGCCTGTGATCCTGCCAACAGCAAACATGGCGTATTAATGCTAGGCAATACCTTGCTACAAATGGCACGTGGCGATTACAGCGACGTCACCACGCAAACGCAAAGCAAACAATTGATGCGCTATCTGATTCAGCATTATCTGGGTGAAAAGCCGTTGCATACCCGACAACTACTGGTGGATCTTCAGCAATTTTGAGCTGGTTGATGACTGTTGGATTGTCCAATCGAGGCGCTTGCTGGACATCTACACGGCAAGCCTGGCAGGAATCAGGGGTATAATGGCTATGTTCAATGGCCGTCGCGCCAGCCCGCTGCTGTGCGTCTGTTCCTTAAGGTGACTATGTTAAAACTAGGTGTCAATATCGATCACGTCGCAACCATCCGTCAGGCGCGTGGAACCCGTTACCCCAGCGTGGTGCAAGCCGCCTTGCGGGCTGAGCAGTCCGGCGCAGACAGCATCACTTTGCATCTGCGTGAAGATCGCCGACATATGCAAGATGCCGATATTTTTGCGCTGCGCCCGCTGTTGCAAACCAAAATGAACCTCGAATGTGCCGTGACCAGCGAAATGGTGGAGATTGCCATCCAAGTCCGGCCGCAAGATGTGTGTCTGGTGCCTGAGCGTCGTGAGGAGCGCACTACCGAGGGTGGCTTAGATGTTTTGACCCACTACAACAAGGTGGAACACGCGGTGAAAAAGCTGGCTGATGCCGGCATTCGGGTATCGCTGTTTATTGCCCCAGACTTGGCACAAATTGATGCCGCTGTGCGCATGGGAGCACCAGTGATTGAACTGCACACTGGCACCTTTGCCGATGCTGAGCAAGAAAAACAACAACTCGCGGAGCTGGATAAAATCGCCCACGCTTTACAGCATGCACGCGCCGCTGGCTTGGTGGTGAATGCTGGCCATGGCTTGCATTATCACAATGTGCATCACATCGCACGTTTGCCTGGCTTTGAAGAACTGAATATTGGTCATGCCATCGTTGCACATGCGTTATTTGTTGGCTGGGATGACGCCGTGCGTGAAATGAAGTCCCTGATGAAAGCCTTTGCGCCGCAATAGGCTAAGCCCGCGCTCATCCAATGATTTACGGCATAGGCACAGATATTGTGGAAGTTGAGCGCATACAAGCCTCGCTAGACCAGTTTGGTGATGGGTTTGCCAAACGCATTTTGGCCGACGGCGAATGGGCGGACTATCAGGCCAGCGCGCTTAAAGCGCGGTTTTTGGCCAAACGCTTTGCCGCCAAAGAAGCGTTTGCCAAAGCCATCGGTACAGGTATCCGTGGCGACGTCAGTTTTCAAAACATTGCAGTGACGCACGATGCGCTTGGACGACCGCTATTACAGCTGTCTGCTGCGCTACAAACCTTTTTGCGCCAGCATCATATCTTTCAGTCACATATCAGCATCAGTGACGAAAAAAATCTGGCGCTTGCCACCGTGGTGCTTGAAACCCAGCCGCAAGACGGTCCATCGCAAAAACGATAGTGGCGGCATTTTTGACTATGCTCACCCCAGTGACATCCTCCCCCCAGACCAGCGCCAGCGAGATTGACTTTGAACGACGCTTTTCTGGCGTCCGTCGCTTGTATGGGGAAGCCGGGTTCACACGCCTGCAACATGCCCATGTCATGGTGATAGGCATAGGCGGGGTGGGGGCATGGACCGTAGAGGCACTGGCACGCAATGCTGTGGGCCGTCTGACCTTGGTTGATTTAGACAATATTGCCGAATCTAATCTCAATCGACAGATACATGCGCTGACAGACACCATAGGGCAGCCCAAAGTCAGTGCCATGCATGCACGCATCTTGGGCATACATCCTGGTTGTCAGGTGACGGAGATTGAAGACTTTGTTAATGCGGACAATGTTGCAAGTCTGCTGGCCGTGCGGCCGGATGTGGTTGTGGATGCCATGGATGATACGGCGGCCAAGATTGCATTGGCGGCTTATTGCCGCAAAGCAGGCTTAGCCTTGGTGATGGTGGGCAGCGCGGGCGGAAAACTGGATGCGACACGTTTGCAATGTGCTGATTTGGCACGCGTGCAAGGCGACCGTATGCTGGCCAAAGTGCGTAACCAATTGCGCCGTGATCATGGCTTTCCAAAAGCAACGGGCCACACATCGCCCGCGTCCAGTGCTAAATCCGCCAAGTTTGGTATCACTGCGGTGTTTTCGGATGAGCCGGTCGCCAAACCCGAAGCCGTATGTGACAGCAACAGCGGACTCACTGGCCTGCATTGTGCAGGCTATGGCTCCAGTATTTGTGTGACCGCCACGGCAGGCATGATTGCCGCACAACAGGCATTACAGACCGTCTTGCAACAGGTGATGCCATGACTACATGCCATTCAGCCCTAT
>JAIXZQ010000275.1 GCA_027489475.1 Methylophilus sp. | reverse complement strand
GCGTTTGCGCAGCGCTTAGATGCCGATTTGATTCCCGTGTTACGCGGCAAAATTACTGTCACCCCCGCAGACAGTCAGGATATCGCAGGGATGTTAGGTGCAGCGCTGTTAGCCGGAGAAGTTAAGGCTTGATCGCCATCGCGGCACGCTAGACGGCTTGCTTGATGGATGCGATGTCTCAGCGTTTTCGTCGCATTGCTGTGCGCAAGAAAGCTAGGTAGCGCCAGCAAAAACAACTAGTTGTTATCGCTAAGCTGCTGCGCGGCTGCCCGCTGTTGCTGTTGCCTGAGCGCCCATGCCACATGTTCTCTGACCAACGGGTCTGCATCATTGGCCCTGGCTTGCAAGGCGTTCACCACGGCTGTGGAATAGGGCGCATTGCCCAGCCCAACCGCCAGATTTCTCAGCCATTGTGCATAGCCAATGCGATAAATGGCGCTGCCAGCCATGCGTTGCGCGAAAATGTCTTTTGTCCACCCAAAACACGCGACAAAACTGGCTTGGTCAAGCCCATGCCTGACTTGAAAATCAGCCTCATGACTGCGGACGGCATATTTATTCCATGGGCACACCAGCTGGCAATCATCACAGCCATACACCCGATTGCCCATTAAAGGACGCAATTCTTCTGGAATCGTGCCTTTATGCTCTATGGTCAGGTAAGAGATGCAGCGTCTGGCATCCAGCTCATAGGGGGCGACAATCGCGCGGGTGGGGCAGATGTCTATGCAGGCGGTACAACTGCCGCAATGCGCGCTGGTTGGCGCATCAATCGGCAGCGGTAAATTCGTGTAGATTTCACCTAAAAAGAACCATGAGCCTTGCTGGCGATTGAGCAGCAAGGTGTGTTTGCCACGCCAGCCCAGCCCAGCCTTGGTGGCCAGCGCCACTTCAAGCACCGGCGCACTGTCGGCAAATACGCGCGTCTCGCAGTGGCCAAAGGTGTCTGTGATGCGGGTACACAATTGTTGCAATTTTTTACGCATGACTTTGTGATAATCCCGCCCCATGGCATAGCGGGCGATATAGGCGCGTTCGCCATCTTCTAACACTTGCCAGCTATCGGTGAGTTCAGCGGGTAGATAGTCCATGGTCACTGACAGTACCCTGAGTGTACCCGGGACCAATTCCGCCGGTCGGCTTCGCTTGGTGCCGTGTTTTGCCATATAATCCATGTCGCCGTGATACTGTTTTTGCAGCCAGCGTAACAAGCCCGGCTCGGCGGCAGACAAATCTGTATCCGTAATCCCCAGCGTGCCAAATCCCAACTCGCGCGCCCAGCCCTTGATGGTGGCCGCCATTTCGGCAGTCGCCGTCGGCACTGGGGCAGCAATAGGTGTGGGTAAATGTGACATGACAAACTATTTTACAGTGTTTTTAAAAGACGAAGCGGCCACCCAGCAGGCAGCCACCCAGCTTTCAACACAGATTGCGCCGGGGCAGGTGATTTATCTGCACGGTGACTTGGGCGCGGGCAAAACGACCCTGGTGCGCGGGGTGTTACAGGCCTTGGGGCATGTTGGCAAAGTTAAAAGCCCCACCTATACCTTGGTCGAACCCTATACCTTAAGCGCATGCACCGTCTACCATTTTGATCTTTACCGCTTTCAGGATGCCGATGAATGGGATGCAGCCGGGTTTAGAGAATACTTTAACCCGCAGAGTGTATGTCTGGTTGAGTGGCCTGAACGCGCGGCATCAGTGTTGCCACCGCCGGATGTTGAGTTGCAACTCGATATCTTGCCTTCTGGCCGTCAATTGCATGTGCGCAGTGCATTGCCGATACGATTGGACGCCTGATGCACGCTTTGAAACCGCGGTGGTCGTTGATATTGAAGCACGTATGCTGGCTGTGTGCGCGACTCAGTCTGCTGCTTTCAGTGCTCGTATTGATGCCAGGTGTGCAGGCGGCCGAGGTGATTTTGGCCAATCTGCAACAACAAGGCACACAAGTTCATGTCGACTTATTGCTCGACCAGCCGGTGAAATACAAAGTCTTTACGCTAGACCATCCTTATCGGGTTGTCATAGACCTCGAAGGGGTCGCCATCAGTCCGACCTTGAAGGCACTGCCACCGCAACTCGACGCCCAACATCCTTATTTATCAGGCATCCGCATCGCGCCTTTTAATGCGCAGATTACGCGTTTGGTGTTTGATATTCGCAGTGACCACAAACCGCAAGTGACCGATTTGCGTGCTGGAGGTGCACAGCAAAGATTGGCCATAGGCATACAGCCACTGAATGCGCTGGCGGAACCGTCTACGATGCCAGTGCCGGGATTAACCGCTGCTAAACCCTTGAATGAGGCAGCTTTGCCGTCAGGCAGTGCAGCGAACGTTGCGTCCCCAACATCAGAGCCTGGACAAGCCAATTCTGCCGTTAATCAATCGCCTGATAAATCGTTGGCTACAGGTATTGAGCAGCCTGCAACAGGGGCAGCGGTTAATAATGAAAATGCCAGTAGCAACAATCCGACTGCGCAAGCGTCCAGCCCACCTATGGCCGAAGCGCCCAAACCGCCCAAAGTGGCTAAACCCGGGCAACGCCTGATTACCATTGCGGTAGATGCCGGTCATGGCGGTGAAGACCCGGGCGCGCGCGGCGCCAATGGTAGCCATGAAAAACACATTACCTTGGCCATTGCGCGCAAACTTAAACAACAGTTTGATAATGAAGAAAACCTACAGGCGATTTTAATTCGTGACGGCGATTACTTTGTGCCGCTGGGAGACCGCGTAAAAAAAGCACGGGCGGCCAAGGCTGACCTGTTTATTTCTATCCACGCCGACTCGTTTGTGAATAGCACCGCCAAAGGCTCATCGGTGTTTGCCCTGTCCGAACGCGGGGCGACCAGTGCGGGCGCCCGTTATCTGGCCAAAAAGGAAAACGCAGTAGACTTGATTGGTGGCGTGTCTATCGATACCCGCGATATGGATTTGGCACGCACCTTACTCGATTTATCGCAAACCGCCACCATACACGACAGTATTCGTATGGGTAAGGCAGTATTGAGTCGCATCGCCAAGATTAATACCCTGCACTCCAAAGGGGTGGAACAGGCGGCGTTTGCGGTGCTTAAGTCTCCTGATATTCCGTCTATCTTGGTAGAAACCGCCTTT
>JAIXZQ010000034.1 GCA_027489475.1 Methylophilus sp. | reverse complement strand
ATCAGCATGCAAATAGATATGTTCGGCCAGCAAGCCCTGTTGATTACGTTGATACATGGTTTCATATGCAGATTCAATCTGTCGTGTAAACGACTCTGAGTCAAACAAAGGGGCCGTTAGAACATTTGATTGCAGTTTTTGTTTCAGCGCGGTTAACTGCGTTGGATGACGAGCCAGTTCAACGGCAAGTGCCACATAATCTTCCTGATTTTCAGTAATCAACTCTGGTAAACCCACCGCTTTTAACGCGCTGGCTGCCACCCGACTGGCGAACGAATCCCCCATCATCGTAATAATAGGCGTACCCACGCGTAGCGCATCGCTGGCTGTGGTATGCGCGTTATACGGGAATGTATCCAAAAATAAATCCGCCAACCCTAACCGTTTTAAGTGTTGCTCGATTGGCATAAATTCGGCAAAAACCAGACGTTGAATATCGACACCTCTGGACATCGCCTCGCTCTTGAGATGCTGCTCAGCAATGTCATTACTCTTAAAAATCCACAATACGCTGTTAGGGACTTGTTCTAATATTTGCATCCAGCATGCAAAGATCATGGGCGTAATCTTGTAATTGCTGTTAAACGAACAAAACACAATGGCCTCTTCAGGCAATCCCATTTCAGTGCGTGTAATTGGTGTTTCTGCAATCACTTTATGTTTCATATTGATTTGATAGCAGTCAGGCGCAAATACGATTTTTTCAGCAAAAGAATCTTTGGCTGCCTCGGGGATAATGGTGCGATCGGCAATAATGTAATCCATAAAATCAACCGCCATGGTGCCTGGATAACCCATGTAGTTAACTTGAATCGGGGCCGCACGCAACGCGAAAATCCCTGTTCTTGCATGGCTGGTGTAGCCATTGAGGTCTATGGCAATATCGATCATATGTTGTTTTGCCAACGCGACCACTTCATCGTCCGAGAGATGATTGACCTCAAAAAACTGGTCAAAGCTTGCCACTGCGCGCGCCCTCCAAACATCATTACTCTCTGGACCAAAAGCAAATCCATAGACTTCAAAACGCGCTTTGTCATGCCACTCAAACATCTCAGGGATCAGATGCATCAATGCATGATTTCGAAGATCGGATGAAAAATAAGCGATGCGGATCTTATTGCGCTGAGGATAGGGTGGGATTTTGTTGGCCCTAGCGGAGGTTGGATATTGATGCTCAACATACACTTGGGCAGCCAATGATTGTTCTGCCGGTTGGTCACAGACCGCTAGAAACGTGAAGGGTGAAATCACCTTTTGTTTATGCTTGACCCCCTCAATGATACTTGTCGCCAAGGCATCATAGTCACGCCAGTCACACAACTGTAATTTCGCATGCAATGTGTAGCCTAGGAGATAGTCCGTCTTTGGATCGATCTTGATTGCTTTCTCAAATGCTTCTAGAGCTAAATCGTAGCGCGCGAGCGATGTGTAGGTGATTCCCCGGTTAAAATAAGCATCCGCGAACGTTGGCTTCAATCGTATTGCTGACGCAAATGCATCCAGAGCCTGTTCATACAATCTCAAGTTCAACAGATTCACACCATAATTAAAATGCGCTTCAGCATGTTGCGGCTTAATGCGGATCACCTGTTGATAGGCGTGTGAGGCGGCCGAATATGATTTGCGAGCATCATAGATGCCCCCAAGATTGAAGTACGCAGAGGCATTATCTGGCTTAAGTGTGATGGACTGATGAAAGTCAGAAATGGCCTCTGCCTCACGACCTAGACGTTTATACATGACACCACGATTCATATAGACTTCGGCTGCCTGCGGATTTAATTTCAGTGCATGCGCATAATGCGATAATGCATCCTCATCCTGATGCAAATGGTCATAAGCGTTTGCCACATTGTAGTGCGCATGCCATGATTCAGGCGCTAAACGCAGGGCTTGTTGGTAATCTATCAGGGCGTTATCCACATCATGCATGTCTTCCAAATAAATCGTTCCACGATTGGTGTAGGCATCTGCATGCTTGGGATGTAGCGAAATACATTTGCTATAACTCTTAACTGCCTCAGCAAAGTGCTTGAGTGCGCGCTGGACTTTACCCAGATTGAAATAAGCATCGGTGTATTCTGGATTTAATTGAATCGCTTTGTGCAGCGACAAATAGGCTTTCTGAAACTGCTGCGTATTGATGTATGCAACGCCTAAGGTGTTGTGTCCCCAGAATTGTTTTGGATCTGCTTTTAGAGAACGTTCTAGCAGTTTAATGCCCTCAGCATCGCGCCCAGTTTGAACATACAAGGTTCCAAGCATCGTTCTGCAGCCTAAATGTCCGCTGTGACGCTGCAAAATGGCATTATAAAGTTGTTCCGCATCACGTAATTGACCATGGCTATGCAGTTGATAGGCATGTTGAAACATGAGGTCAGGATTTTGCTGTGAATTAGAGTGATTCATATTTATTCCAAAGAGTGCCAAGATGTTAGCAGATTTTCAAGACTATCCCTCAATCGTTAGCACCTCTTCACAACGGTGAGCGCTGCATTCAACTTACGAATTAGAAAGCCTTTAAAGCCATGTCTATGCCACTGATACGTATACGCTTAAATCATCAGGGAAAAGTTATCCTCGGGCCAGGCAAAGTGGCCTTGTTGCTTGAGATAGAGCGACTGGGCTCAATTTCGGCGGCAGCCAAAGCGATGAAGATGTCATATCGCCGTGCATGGGAACTGGTAGATGTGATGAATCAGCACTTTGACCAACCGGTGGTGAGCCGCATCGTTGGCGGTGTTTCCGGTGGGGGGGCTGAAGTGACAGACTTTGGCAAACAACTCATTCAAGGCTATCAACAGCTTTGCCAACGCGCTGAACAGGCGGCGCAAGAAGAATTGTTCACCTTGCTACAACATCTTAAGCCGTGACCTGATCTGGTGGACACCTCACCTCCAGATTTTTGTGCAAACCCGCTATCGCTATTCCCAAATTAAAATAGCGATGCTAGTATGCGTTGATTGATGGATTGAGACTGATACACAGCGACCGATGACGGTTGATTATTGACGCAAACACGTAACCCTCGTTATTTAACCCAGAAAAAATCCTTATGCTGATACGCGTGTTGGTTTTAGCGGCGCTTTGCTTTGCTCCTTTGTCGATTGCGACTGCCGCCCCCCTCACGGTGGCCGTGGCTGCGAGTTTGAAATATGTGTTCGATGACCTAGCGATTGCGTTTAAACAAGAAACGGGCATAGAGACGCAAAGCGTGTTTAACGCCTCGGGCAAATTGGCCACGCAGATTCGTCAGGGGGCCCCCTTTGATGTCTTGATGTCAGCGGATATGACGTTTCCAGAAACCTTGCACCAAGAAGGCTTAGCCGCTGATGCTCCGCAGGTGTATGCCTATGGCTTGCTGGTGTTGTGGACGCAGACCGGGGCCGATGTACGTCAGGGCATTCCTGGCCTGACCTCCCCTAGCATCAAAAAAATCGCGATTGCCAATCCCAAAGTGGCACCTTTTGGTGCAGAGGCGCTGCGGGCACTGGCGTTTTATAAAAGGCAAGACGCACTGTTGCCCAAGCTCGTGTATGGCGAAAGCATCGCGCAGGTCAGTCAATACGTGGATACCCGCGCTGTTGAGGTTGGCATCACTGCAAAATCGATAGTGATGGCGGCAGAAATGGCGGGTAAAGGGCAATGGGTGGCGATCCCCGAAGAGAGTTATACCCCGATTGCGCAAGGCATCGTTATTTTGCAACATGGTCAGCAAACGCAGCCACAGGCAGCGCGGGCCTTTCTGCGCTTTGTGTTATCCGATAAAGCGCGTGCTATTTTTGCGCGATATGGCTATAAACTTCCTT
>JAIXZQ010000256.1 GCA_027489475.1 Methylophilus sp. | reverse complement strand
TTGTGATTGCCGACTTATCCCATGTGTGGGCGGTGGCAGAGATTCCAGAGCAACAAATTGCCCATATCAGTGAGGGGCAAACCATCAGTATCGAAGTCCCAGCGCTTGAAGATGCCGAGCTGACCGGCAAGCTGTCATTTGTCGGTGATATTGTCAATCCGTCGACCCGAACGGTCATGGCCAGAGCCAATATCAATAACAGCAAGATGCTGCTCAAGCCCGACATGCTGATTACCATCTTGCTCGAAGCCCGACCAGAGACCGTGATTGCGATTCCAGCCACGGCAGTGGTGCGTGAAAACAACGCAGACCATGTATTTGTGCAGACCCTGCAACCCACCCAATACAAATTGCAGCCCGTGTCGCTGGGCCGCACCTATGACGGTCAGCGCGAAGTGCTACAAGGCTTGCAACCCGGTGATCAGATCGTGCTGGATGGCGCTTTCCACGTGAATAACGAGCGCAAGCGCAAAGAAATGGAGTAAGGCATGATTGAATCGCTGATTCGAGGCGCGCTTAAGCAGCGCCTGATTGTTCTCGTCGTGGCGGTCGCCCTGGTGATTGCCGGGGTGTTTGCCGTCAAAAAATTGTCGCTAGACGCGTTTCCAGACGTCACCAACGTACAAGTGTTGATTGCAACGCAAGCCACTGGCAAATCGCCGGAAGAAGTCGAGCGCTTTATTACTGTGCCGCTCGAAATCGCCATGACTGGCTTGCCCGGCCTGACCGAAATGCGCTCGCTTAACAAGAATGCGCTGTCGCTGATTACCTTGGTATTTACCGATGAAACCGATGTGTATTTCGCCCGCCAACTGGTGATGGAACGCTTGATGGAGGTGATGGAGCGCATGCCTGCTGGGGTCACCCCGGTGTTGGGCCCAGTGTCTACTGGCCTAGGTGAGGTGTATCAATATACGCTGGACAAACCCGGCGATGGCAATAAGACCCTAACGCGTGAAGACCTCACAGAACGCCGCTCAGTGCAAGACTGGGTGGTGCGTCCATTGCTCCGCGGCATCCCTGGCGTGGCCGAAATCAACTCACAAGGCGGCTACGTCAAACAGTATCAAGTGCTTGTGAATCCAGACCGCATGATCCACTTTGCCATCAAGCTCAAAGATGTGTATGAGGCGCTAGCACGCAACAATGCCAACAGTGGCGGTGGCGTATTGCCACACTATGCCGAGCAATATCTGATTCGCGGTGTCGGACTGGTGCAAAACCTAGATGACATCCGCAATATCGTGCTCAAAGAGCAAAACGGGATTCCGATTTATATCCGCGATGTGGCTGAAGTGACTATCGGTCACGAGGTGCGGGTAGGCGTGGTGCTCAAAAACGGCGACACAGAATCCGTGGGCGGCGTGGTCATGATGATGCGCGGCGGCAACGCCAAAGAAGTGGTCAATAAAATCAAAGCGCGAGTCGCTGAAATTAACAGCAAAGGCATGTTGCCGCATGGCCTGCAAATCGTGCCCTACTATGACCGCAGCGAGTTGGTGGATGCCGCATTACACACTGTCACCAAAGTGCTGATTGAAGGCATCATTTTGGTCATTGTGATTCTGTTTTTGTTTTTGGGCGATGTGCGTTCCAGTCTCATTGTGGTGGGCACGCTGATTTTGACGCCGCTGATTACCTTTATGGTGATGAATCACTACGGCATCTCGGCCAACTTGATGTCATTGGGCGGCTTGGCCATTGCCATCGGCCTGATGGTAGACGGCTCGGTGGTGGTGGTAGAAAACGCCTTTCACCACTTAGGGCATAGACATGGCGAAAGTAAAGTCCGTATCGTGTTGGAGGCCGCGCATGAAGTGGCGACGCCGGTGTTATTTGGGGTGGGTATCATCATTTTGGTCTTTTTGCCGTTGATGACCCTACAAGGCATGGAGGGCAAAATGTTTGCGCCCTTGGCCTACACCATTGCGATTGCGCTGTTTGTTTCACTGGTGCTATCGCTCACCATGACCCCTGCGCTGTGCTCGTATATTCTTAAAGGCGGGAGTGGCGATGATACGCGCCTGATTCAAGCCATTAAGCGGCCCTATTTGTCTGCGCTTAACTGGGTGTTGGGCAATGAAAACAAAACCATTCTTGCCTCGGCGTTATTATTTGTCGGCACCTTGGCACTGTTTCCGTTTTTGGGCTCATCCTTTATCCCCGAGATGAAAGAAGGCTCCATTGTGCCGGGCATTAACCGTGTGCCCAACATTTCGCTCGAAGAGTCGATCAGAATGGAAAACAAGGCCATGAAGCTGATTATGCAGCATGTGCCTGGCGTCAAATCTGCTGTTTCTGGGCTGGGGCGCGGCGAGAGTCCCGCCGACCCGCAGGCGCAAAACGAGTCTACCCCGATTATCAGTCTAAAGCCGCGTGAACAATGGCCCGCAGGCTGGACGCAAGACGACATTGCCGAAAAAATGCGTGCTGTGCTGGAGCAATATATCCCCGGCGTGCAAATCATCATGGCACAGCCGATTTCAGATCGGGTGGATGAGTTGCTCACTGGCGTACGCGCTGATGTGGCAGTGAAGATTTTTGGTGAAGACTTGGATGCGCTCAAACAAAAAGCCGACGAAATTGCCAAGATTGCTGGCAGTGTGCGGGGCGCGACTGAAATTAAAGTCGAAAAAGTCTCTGGCCAGCAGTATCTCAATATTGTGATTGACCGTCAGGCCATAGCCCGTCACGGCATTAATGCCTCAGATGTGCATGACGTCATTGAAACGGCGGTGGGCGGCAAGATTGCTACCGAGATTTTTGAAGGGCAACGCCGGTTTTCGGCCGCGGTGCGTTATCCAGAATCGTTTCGCGATAATGAAGAAGCCATCCGCAATATTATGCTCACCTCACCCAATGGCTCACGGGTGGCGCTAGAAGATTTGGCTGAAATCAAAGTCAAAGACGGTCCGGCACAAATCAGCCGTGAGCTGGCCAAGCGTCGCATTGTGATAGGTGTGAACGTGAAAGACCGCGACTTGGGCGGCTTTGTGGCGGAGTTACAGCAAGTGCTTGGGCAGCGCCTGCAATTACCTGAGGGGTATTATCTAGAATATGGTGGCCAGTTCCAAAATATGGAACGCGCGATGAGCCACCTGATGATTATTATTCCAGTGACGATTGCTGCGATTTTCTTCTTGCTGTTTTTATTGTTCCAATCGTTACGCTTTGCCACCATGATTATTCTGGTATTGCCTTTCGCCTCGATTGGTGGCGTGATTGCGCTGTTTATCACCGGCGAATATCTGTCAGTGCCCGCGTCTGTCGGCTTTATTGCGCTGTGGGGCATTGCCGTGCTGAATGCGGTGGTGCTGGTGTCGTATATCCGCACCCTGCGTGAAGAAGGGCTGGAACAGCTAGAAGCCATCCGTAAAGGCTGTGCGCAACGGTTCAGGCCAGTCATGATGACTGCAACTGTCGCAATGCTGGGATTGGTGCCATTTTTGTTTGCCACTGGCCCCGGCTCAGAGGTTCAGCGTCCGTTGGCGATTGTGGTCATCGGCGGCTTGATTACCTCAACCCTGCTAACGCTGATTGTGGTGCCAACCCTGTATCGTAAGTTTGAAGAAAGCCGCATTGAGGCATAATGCGCGTGGCGCTGAGACCCATAAAGGATTCTGTATGAAAGAAATCAAAGCAGTAATACAACCGGCACGCCTGCCGAAAATCCGCTCGGCGCTGCGTAATATCAAAGGCTTTCCTGGCATGTCCGTCAGCAAGATGGAGGGCTGCGGCCCACATTTGCAAAAACCCAGCATAGGGGTGCGCGAAGAACTGACTGATTACAGCCCCAAAGTGTATTTGTATATGGTGGTGCCGGACGATTTGGTGGAAGGCATATTACAAACACTGGTAGAAGTGGCGCACACTGGCAATGTGGGTGACGGGATTGTTTGGGTGACCCCGGTCGAGCGCTTGATACGCTTATCAGAACAGATTATGGTGCTGAATTAAGTCGCCACTTAATTTGATGCTCACTTAATTTGATGCTCACTTAACTTGATGCTCACTTAATTGGGTACGCACTAGCTTAAGTTAACTTGCCCTTGTTGTAGGCAGCCTATCATCACACGCAAGCATCGCCTATGACACAGGCTCCCTTTAGGATAAATCGCGCCACCCCAGTCCATCAGATTGGTCCGCAATCTGTACCCAGGCGGGGTCGCAGCCCATGACTTGACTCAAGGCCTGTTTTGCCAAGGCGGGGGTATTGTTTTTTTCACTCAGGTGCGCGGCCACCAGTTGCTTGAGCCGCGTCCTATCCAGTTTGGCCAACAATTGCGCGCTGGTCTGGTTATCCAAATGCCCTAACCAACCGCCCACCCGCTGTTTGAGGGCGGCGGCATAGGGGCCGGTGCGCAGCATCTCTAAATCATGATTACATTCGA
>JAIXZQ010000125.1 GCA_027489475.1 Methylophilus sp. | reverse complement strand
GCATGACAGGCGATTAGCCGTTCAGTCATTTCATTGGGGTGGCTGGTGGTGTAGCGGATACGTTCAATCTGCGGAATCTCGGCAATGGTTTCAATCAGCAAGGCCAAGTCGGCCTCTATGCCGTGATAGGGCGAGCGATAAGCATTGACGTTTTGCCCAAGCAAGGTGAGTTCTTTAACGCCTTGCTCAGCCAATTGAATCGCTTCGGTCAGCACATCTTCAAACGGCCGTGAAAACTCTTCACCACGGGTATAAGGCACCACGCAAAAGCTGCAATACTTGTTACAGCCCTCCATGATGCTTAAAAACGCGCTGGCGCCCTCGACGCGAGGCGGCGGCAGGTGGTCAAACTTTTCAATCTCTGGAAAACTGATGTCTACTTGCGGGGTATTGAGCGCCTGTTTGGCGTCTATCAGTGCCGGCAGGCGATGCAAGGTTTGCGGCCCAAACACCACATCTACATAGGGTGCGCGTTTGATAATCGCTTCGCCTTCTTGGCTGGCAACACAGCCGCCCACGCCGATGACCAAGTTAGGATTTTTCTGCTTGAGGGGTAGTAAGCGACCGAGATGGCTAAATACTTTTTCTTCGGCTTTTTCACGTACCGAGCAGGTGTTCAGCAGAATGACATCGGCTTCTTCCATATTGTCGGTCTGCGTCATGCCATCATGCGCATGCATCAGGTCTGCCATGCGCGCTGCATCATATTCATTCATCTGACAACCAAACGACTTGATGAAGATTTTTTTTCCGCTGTCCTGCGTCATGAAAGGCTAAATTTCTTACAAAAACAGTATTTTAGCGTATTTGCTGAGGAAACCACAGACTGGCCAAGCTCTACGGTAAAATGGTGTTTTGACTTCTTGTGCCTGCTATGCAAGCTTTACCGATTTTTTTTAATATTGCGCAACGTCCCTGTGTGGTCATCGGCGGCGGCGAGGTGGCGACCCGCAAGGTGTTGATGCTACGTAAAGCGCAAGGTCAAGTGACCGTGATTTCGCCGGACTTGTGCGATGAACTGGCGGCCTTGCATGCAGCAGGCGACATCAGCTACGTCCCAGCCGCATTTGCACCCGAACAATTAACTGCGGCTTGTCTGGTGATTGCCGCCACCGATGATGAAGCTGTGAATGAGGCGGTTTCAGTGGCAGCCAAGCGCTTAAATATTCCGGTAAATGTGGTGGATGCGCCTGCCCTGTGCACCTTTACCATGGGGTCTATCATAGACCGTAGTCCGATTGTGATTGCCGTCTCTAGCGAGGGCAATGCGCCGGTGTTGGCACGACATATCCGCAGCAAAATCGAAACCATGTTGCCTGCCGCCTATGGCCGGATTGCCGCGATTGCCGGCGAGTTTAGAGAGCAAGTCAAAGCCAAGTTTGCCACCGTGCCTGCCCGTCGACGGTTTTGGGAGCAGGTGTTAAATGGGCCCTTGGTTGAGCGTGTGTTGTCTGGCCAGGAGCAGGCGGCGCGACACTTACTGGAGGGTTTGTTGGCGCAAGCTGAGGATGCGCCTATGCGCGGCGAGGTGTATCTGGTAGGCGGCGGACCGGGCGACCCGGATTTATTAACCTTCAGAGCGTTGCGTTTAATGCAGCAATGCGATGTCTGCGTCTATGACAAACTGGTGAGCAAAGAAGTCATGGAGTTAGTGCGCCGCGATGCCGAGTTGATTTATGTGGGGAAATCGCGCGACCAGCATACCCTGCCGCAAGACGAGATTAATGCTTTGTTGGCACGTCTCGCCTTGGCGGGCAAGCGCGTATTGCGGCTCAAGGGCGGTGACCCGTTTATTTTTGGACGCGGCGGTGAAGAAATTGAAACCTTGATGCAGCATGGCGTGCCGTTTCAAGTGGTGCCCGGCATCACGGCGGCCAATGGCGTCTCCAGTTATGCCGGGATTCCATTGACGCATCGCGATTATGCCCAAGCTTGTTTGTTTATCACTGGCCACCTAAAAGACGGCACCTTGGACTTGGATTGGCAAGCGATGGCGCGTCCTAAACAGACGGTGGTTATTTACATGGGGCTGGTTGGCCTCGATCAAATTTGCCGACAGTTAATTGTGCATGGCGTATCGCCAGACATGCCTGCGGCGGTGATTCAACAAGGCACTACACAAAAGCAACGGGTGGTCGAATCGACCTTGGCGCATCTGGCTGAGGATGTGGCCGCAGCGGGCTTAAAGCCGCCTAGTCTGACGATTATTGGTGAGGTGGTGAAGCTAAGGGCGCGGTTAAATTGGTTTACGCCTTAAGGCGCGCTGTGAAGGCATGCTAGATTTGACCGCACTGCATGTTGGCTTAGGTATTCGGTAGAATCGGCAGAGACAAACGCGCTTCTAAACCGCCTTCAGGCCGGTTAAGCAACGCCAGTTGGCCACCGTGGAGCTTGGCAATGCGGTTGCATATGGCCAGCCCTAAGCCGCTGCCGCCTTCATATTTGTTGCGTGCACTGTCCATGCGCTCAAACGGACGTAACAAGCGTTCGGCATGTTCGGGCGGGATGCCTGGGCCGTTGTCCAACACACTAATAACGATTTTGTCTGCCATCACTTGGCTGCGCACCTCCACTTTGCCTTTGCCATAGTAGTAGGCGTTGCCCACCAAGTTGTCCAGCAGCCGCTGCATGGCCAGTGGCCGAATCGGGATAAAATATTTGGGGCCCAGTGAGATTTTCAGCTCTCGTCCGGCACGCCGCTGACGCTCAGCCAGCGCGTTGAGTAGGTCATTGATATCCATCATGCGTGTCGGCTCACCTTCGACGCCGCGCACAAAGTCCAAAAACTGATGGATGATGTTATCCATGTCCGAGATATCCTCGATCATGCCTTGTTTCATATAGTCGGCGTTGCTCGGTAACATTTCTACCGCCAGCCGCAATCGTGCCAGCGGCGTGCGAATATCATGCGACACCCCGGCCAACAGCAGGGTACGTTCAGCATCTAGCCGCGCTAACGATTCTGCCATCTCGTTAAAGGTATGCGTCACTTCACGCAGTTCTTCTACGCTGTCTACAGGTAATTTGGGTGCGGGCTCGCCATTACGCAGGCGTTCGGCGGCGTGCACCAGCATCGTCAATGGCCGGTTGATGCGCGCTGTGAGCAAGTAGCCACCAATTAATGAAAGCAAGCCGACCACGGCTGCCCAGCCCAGCCAATGCCAAGGGAAGGGTCTATCGACCTGAATCCTTGGAATCACTACCCAGAAATCATCTTGCCCTACATTAAAGCTGATCCATAAGCCGGGAATGTCATAGTGATTGACGGTGATGATGGTTTCATCGCCTAAGCGTTCACGGATTTTTTGCGCGACCAAATTGATAAACGGATCGGCAGGTAGGGCTTCGATGTCTTCAAGAAAGTCTGCGGCATACACACGCACCCCTTCACGGCCAGATAACTCAGATAACAAGGCCAACCGACGATTTTCATGGGAGGCAATTAGTGAAGCGCGGGTGTAATTGACGATGGTTACCGCTTGTAATGCGGCGGCTTGTGCGCGAGGCTCGCGGTCAAAATAGTCAAATATTTTGAGTGAAGCATAGATGCTGACCGCCAACAAAATGGCAATCAGCAGCATGATGCGGGACAGCAGTCTGCGAGGAAGTAAATGCACGGCTTGGGTCTAAAGGTGCCGGCTTATTGCGGCGCTTCGCCATCCGGGATAAACACGTAGCCAAACCCCCACATGGTTTGTAAATAACGCGGATGCGCTGGATCAGGCTCAATAATGCGGCGCAAACGTGATACCTGCACGTCTATACTGCGATCAAACACATCCAGTTCGCGACCACGCGCTAATTGCATCAAGCGGTCTCTAGACAATGGCTGACGTGGATGTTCGGTAAACACCTTGAGCAGGGTAAATTCACCGCTGGTGATGGTAATAGGCACCCCGTTTTTGCTCAGGCTGCGGGTGAGCGTGTCAAACACAAATTCACCAAACTGAAAGCTGCCGCCTTTTTCTTCAACGCTGGCTTTGGGCGTGATTTCATGACGCCGCAACACGGCATTGATGCGGGCCAGTAATTCGCGGGGATTAAACGGCTTGGGCAAATAATCGTCTGCCCCCATTTCTAAGCCGACAATACGATCAACCTCATCACCGCGTGCGGTCAGCATAATGATGGGGGTCAAATGATTGGCGCCACGTAAGCGACGGCAAATGGCTAAACCGTCTTCACCTGGCAGCATCAAATCCAAAATCAGCAAATCAAAATGGTCGGCTGCCATGGCTTTGTCCATCTCTTTGCCATCCGACACAGATTTAATATTGAAGCCTTGCTCGGTCAGATAACGTTGCAACAGCTCACGCATACGCAAGTCATCATCCACCATCAATATTTTTTTTAACTGTTCAGCCATACATCCCTTTTTTAGATAAGCGGTGAGGCGTTTAACGATTTAAACCATGACTAGGCTGACGAAATCAGCGTCTGATTGTTGGTGGCGCAATCATCAAACTAAACAGACAAATTATACTCTAAACCAATGTCACGCATGTAGCTGTGGTGTTACAACTCGGTTACAAATGCCCTGAATCATGACATATTGCAGTTACAATCGTCGGGCATGATGCCAGGCTCAATAGCGTAAAACAGACCTTGTCAGACGCTATTTTGTGTTAAATGGGTTGAATTTTTTCCCCGACTTGCGTTATGTTAGCAAACCTAATGCTCACCGCTGTGAGCAAAGCACGATAATAATGATTACAACGTAGCAAGTAATATTACACACACGATAAAAGTACCGCATTTATAAGTGTACTCAGTGGTTCCAGATTGAGTGAATAAAGGGTTTACGTTTGGATGTGGATGTGTAGAGCGATTAAACATGTGAGCGCGTTTTTTGTATTGGCCACCACGATGTTGCCAGTAGCGTCAGCCATTGCTGAAAATAAACTCCCAATGCGTTTGACGGAGATTCGTCTAGCAGAAAATGACGAAATCGGCCTGTCAAAAACCCTAGAACACAACTTCAGCCCAGAAGACCGTGCCCGATTGCGTAAAGCCTTGTCTGATTACGCAAAAAATACCGATCCCGACCATCAAATCATGCAGCAAAAGCGTAAAGCCATGCATGATAGTATTTCTCTGCGCTTTAATGAATGTAACCGTGATAACGATGAATCGTTAGACCGTGAAGAAGCAACGCTGTGTTTGCCACAAGTGGCTAGGCATTTTTCTTATGTAGATCTCGATGCCAATGGTGTCATTACCTTGGATGAACTAGAAAACGCCTACGCGAAAATGGTAGAGCGTCAGCGTGAAGCCGAAGCGCGTACTGAATCTGCACAAAATTTGCTCAGCGATGTCGATGTCGACAACAAAGTCCGTAACAAATCCAAACCTGCCGCTACGGTGATTCCTGCCAATAGTTCTGTGAATTCTTCGGGTAAAGAAGTCTCAGCTAACCGCAAACGACCAAGTTAAGCGCACTCACTGGATGTTGCGCGCGCGCCTCTTAACCAGCCAGCCATCGTCTTAACATGACTGCATCATCCACCGCCTTTGTCTGGATACGTCAATTAACAGAGATTCAGCCAGAAGACTGGCAAGCCTTAGGCGCCAATCAACCTTTACTCGACTACCAATGTTTACAAGCGTTTGAAGCCTCTGGGGCAGTGACAGAGCACACAGGCTGGTTACCTCATCATTTGACCGCTTGGCAAGGGCATCGTCTGGTTGCCGCAGTGCCCTGTTATTTTAAAACGCATTCCTATGGCGAATATGTATTTGACTGGTCTTGGGCCGATGCCTACATGCAGGCCGGTGGTGAATATTATCCCAAGCTGATTTCAGCGATTCCGTTTTCTCCTGTCACTGGCCCACGGTTGCTAATCCATCCTGACGTGGCCGAGCCAGAGGTATTGGCCGCACAATTATTGTCACAAATACAAGCGCTGTGCCAGCAGTATGGGCTGTCTGGCGCGCATGTGCTTTTTCCCAATGATTGGAGCGGTGATTGCTGTGCCGCCGCCGGGTGGTTACGTCGACAAGTGGTGCAGTTTCGCGGGCAAAATCCGGGTTATGCAGACTGGGAGGCTTTTATGGCTGACTTGAGTCGCGAAAAACGAAAAAAAATCCGTCAAGAACGGCAAAAAGTGGCCCAGCAAGGGGTGCACTGTCGTCTGGTGGATGGACTGTCATTGCGGCCAGAAGAGCTGGATATTTTTTATGCATGTTACAGCCGCACCTATGCCCTGCACGGCAGTACACCCTATCTGCCTAAAGCTTTTTTTTCGCAACTGAGCCAAGCGTTACCCACGCAATTTTGTTTATTTATTGCATCGCAACAAGGCGAAGATATTGCCGCCAGCCTGTGTTTGCGAGGCGCAGATACCTTGTACGGTCGTTATTGGGGCGCGTTACGTGACATCAGTTGTTTGCATTTTGAGCTGTGCTATTACCAGCCGCAGCAATATTGCATTGCGACTGGCCTCCGCTATTTTGAGGGCGGGGCGCAGGGGGTACATAAGTTGGCGCGTGGATTTTTACCGTATCAGACCTGTTCATATCACTGGCTGCAAGACCCCGGATTTAAGCAGAGTGTGCAACGATTTTTAGCCCGCGAAACCAGCCGCATGGACGACTATGTGCAAGAGCTAGAGGAACGCAGCCCATTTAAGCAACCGGCAGCAGCAGTGGCTTTAGAAGCGCCACCGCCCAAGCCTCCGCTTAACCCCGCAGGCTGAATGCGCGCTACCAAGCAATGCCTTGTCCGTCATAGGCAATAAACTGGCCGGACTGTGTCTCGTCTAATTGCGCAATGACAGCCCGCAACCCGCGCACACTGGTGGCGGTATCAATCAGGCCATTTGGGCCGCCCATCTCAGTTCGTACCCAGCCGGGATGCAAGGCCGCCACCCAAATGTGTTGTGCACGTAAATCAATCGCCAAACTTTTCACCAACATATTCAAGGCTGTTTTGCTGGTGCGGTACAAGTATTCACCACCACTGCCATTGTCGTCTATGCTGCCCATTTTGCTGGTCATGGCGATGATTTTCGCCGTGCCTGCGCGACGCAGCAGGGGCAAAAAGGCTTCTGCCAAATAGTAGGTACTGAGACAATTCACCTGAAAAGCAGAGAGCCAAGCCTGTGCGTCACATTGACCAAACTGGCTGTCAGGATAGATGCCAGCATTGTTAATCAGGATATCCAAGCGCAGGTCAGCTAGTTGGGCCGCCAGTTGGCGTATGGCTACAGTGTCGGCCACATCCAGCGCATAAATCTCAACATGGCTGTACTGCTTGGCCAATTGTTGCAATGCGTGGGCTTGCTCTGGTTTGCGTGCGGTGGCAACGGTTCGGAAGCCATGTTCGGCATATTGCTTAACATACTCTAAGCCG
>JAIXZQ010000131.1 GCA_027489475.1 Methylophilus sp. | reverse complement strand
TGCGCTTGTTTGACCGCTGCTTTAAAGGCTTCTTCGCCAAACTCTGAACGCGCTTCAGTTGGCGTCGTTGGGCGTGAGGCAGGAATCTCCACCGGTGTTCGCAGTTTTTCTAGCAAGCGATGCATGCGGGCACAGGCCTGATCGTAGCCGTCTGCTTGCGCGGGGTCGGCATAGACGATGAAATAAAGTTTGCCAGACAAATTGTCTACCACGGCAATTTCTTCTGACACCATCAGCAAAATATCAGGCACGCCCAGGACATCAGGTTTCTTTTGTTTGCCTAGACGTTTTTCGATATATTGAATCGTCTCATAGCCAAAATATCCGGCTAAGCCGCCCGTAAAGCGGGGCAAGCCTTCATGCGGTGGCGTATTAAACCGTGCCTGATAGGCCTTAATAAAATCCAGCGGATTTTGGTCGTCGTGTGACTCAATGACCTGCCCATGTTGAATCACTTGTAACTGTTGGTCGCGCACCACAATGCGGGTGCTTGCAGGCAAACCGATAATCGAATAGCGGCCAAAGCGTTCGCCGCCTTGCACGCTCTCAAGCAGATAAGAGTAGGGTTGGTTGGCCAGTTTTAGATACAAGGACAACGGGGTGTCGAGATCGGCAAAGGTTTCTAGCACCAGCGGGATACGGTTGTAGCCTTGTGCCGCCAGCGCGTCAAATTCAGATTTGCTTAAAGTACTTAACATGATGTGTTCCAGTGTGGTGTTGAGGAGGCTTTCGTGCGGATGAGCGCAGAAAGCAGCGAGGTGTATGAGCGCACACCTCTGCGTGCGGCCGGTCTAGGCCCGCCAAGAGCGACGCCAGCGCAGCACTGGCACACTGGAAGGATGATGGGTAGAAAACATCATGATGCGTAAAAAATAATTAGCCTTGTTTGTAGACACGGGGGTGTTCTAGCAAGTCACGCAATGCAGTCAACTGCGGTATGCTTGCATCCACCGTGCGTAGATCAATTTCTCGCCCTTGATTATACCCATAAGGGACAGTCACGACAAAGCATCCAGCGCTATGCGCGGCCTGAATATCGGTCTCGGAATCGCCTACCAGCAACGCTTCTGTTGGCATGACGCCCAATTGCTGACAAACATGCTGCAAAGGCAACGGATCCGGCTTCTTTTTGGGCAGACTGTCGCCAGACACTACCATGCTAAAAAAATGCGCCAATCCGGCCTGTTCAAGCAAGGGCAGGGTAAATTTTTCAGGTTTGTTGGTGACGCAGGCCAGCGTATAGCCCAACGCATGCACCGCTTCTAGGCCTGCGACCACCCCTGCAAACGGGCGGCTATGGCTGGCGTTGGCCGCATAGGCTGCCTGATACAGCGGCTCAGCGCGGGCAAATAATGCAGGGTCAGGTTCGCCCTGTGGCTGACCCGTTAAGCAGCGCTTAATCAGGGTGTGCACACCCTCGCCAATATAGTGACTGATTTGCGATACAGGCAGTGCGGGTTTGCCCAAGGCCGCCAACATCTGGTTGGCCGCCTCGGCAATCTGCGGGGCGGTGTCCAGCAAGGTGCCGTCCAGATCAAACATCAACAGTCTGACTTGAAAGCGCATGCGAGCCCCGAATGGTTGCGGTATGGTGTAAACGATGAAGCGTACCTGGGTTACACCGCGGCCAGTGCTGCACGCATAGAAGCCACCACGCTGTCATAGCGGTTTGGATCAGTGTCTTTGGGGGAACCAAAAATCGCACTGCCTGCCACAAAGGTATCGGCACCGGCTTTGGCAATCTCAGCGATGTTATTGGCATTGACGCCACCATCAACTTCGAGCCAGATTTGACGGCCGGTTTTTTCGGTGTAGGCGTCAATCCGTGCGCGCGCTTGTTTCAGTTTGTCCAAGGTGGCTGGGATAAATTTTTGACCGCCAAAGCCAGGGTTGACCGACATCAGCAAAATCATATCGACTTTGTCCATCACATAGTCGAGGTAGCTCAAGGGCGTCGCTGGGTTAAATACCAAGCCAGATTTACAGCCGTGGTCACGAATCAGTGCCAAGCTACGGTCAATATGCTCAGAGGCTTCAGGGTGAAACGTGATGATGTCGGCACCGGCCTTGGCAAAGTCTGGAATAATGCGGTCTACGGGTTTAACCATCAGGTGCACATCAATCAGCGCGCCAACATTGTGTGACAGGTCACGAATGGCATCACATACCAGTGGGCCTATGGTCAGGTTAGGCACATAGTGGTTATCCATGACGTCAAAATGCACGATGTCAGTGCCAGACTTGATGACGTCTTCGATTTCTTGGCCTAACTTGGCGAAGTTGGCAGACAAAATGCTGGGGGCGATGCGGAAAGTATTATCCATGCTCATAGGGTCCGTAAATGAAATTGTTGCAATCAGGGTAAAGACGCTCTGCGCTGAGAAACGACATCAGCAGCAGATAAAATTTAGCAAAACCAATATTTTAACGCCATTTTGTACTGAATTGACAGGATTGTTGCTTGCCGTCGCCGAATATAAGAAAATGAGCGCACTTTTGCTTGGAAACCGTTTCCTCACCGTCATGAACCGCCTGCATGCGCCTTTGAGTACCCCTGTTGATTCTGCTCCGCAGGTAAAATAGCGCCATGCAACTGTATACCATTGGTGTCAACCACACCACCGCCCCTATTGCCATCCGTGAAACCGTTGCATTCAACAACGACACTTTGCCGCAGGCCTTGGCCGATTTGGCGCGCCACAACATCGAAGAAGTGGCGATTCTGTCTACCTGTAATCGCACGGAGATTTACGTTCAGTCTATTCGCCCCGAGATTGTGATTGACTGGTTGGCCAGCTACCACCGGTTACCGGCAGACCAGCTGATACCCTATACCTACACCTTGAGTAGCCATGAGGCCGTCAAGCATGCGTTTAGAGTGGCCAGTGGCCTAGACAGCATGGTGTTGGGCGAGCCGCAAATTCTGGGGCAGTTCAAGCAGTCGGTTAAAATTGCGCAAGAAACTGGCACCTTGGGCACCCTGTTGCACAAGCTGTTTCAGCGCACCTTTGAGGTGGCCAAAGAGGTACGCACCAACACCGATATTGGCGGCAGTTCGATTTCTATGGCGGCCGCTGCGGTGAAATTGGCGCAGCGTATTTTTGGCGATGTGCGCGCCCAGCATGTGTTGTTTATTGGCGCGGGCGAAATGATAGAGCTGTGTGCTGACCACTTTGCCGCCCAGCAGCCGAAAAAAATCACGGTGGCCAATCGCACCTTGGAGCGCGGCGAACAGTTGGCCGACAGCATCCGTGGCCGTGGCCTCGACGTGCAGGCCATTCTGCTGAATGACTTGCCCGAGCGCTTTCACAATTTTGATATTGTGATTACCAGCACCGCCAGTCAATTACCGATTGTCGGCTTGGGCATGGTGGAGCGGGCCATCAAAGCACGTAAGCACCGCCCGGTATTTATGGTCGATTTGGCGGTCCCACGCGATATCGAGCCGGAAGTCGCAGCGCTAGATGATGTGTTTTTGTATACCGTAGATGATTTGGCGCAAGTGGTGTCTGAGGGCTTGGGGAATCGGCAAGAGGCGGCGTTGGATGCGGAGCGGATTATCAGCGCGCGGGTTGAGCATTTTATGCAGTGGCTCAAGCAGCGCGAGGCGGTACCTACCATCAAGGCATTGCGTGATCAGGTGGATGCCGTTCGCAAAGCCGAGTTGGATAAAGCCCTCAAACTGTTGCAAAAAGGCGAGTCGCCAGAAAGGGCGCTCGAACAGCTGAGTCAAGCGCTGACCAACAAATTTTTGCATGGCCCCAGCCATGCGCTTAACAATACTGACGGCGACGCCCATGCCCATATGGCGCATCTGGTCAGACAACTTTTTCAACTAAAAGATTAGCGCGCACGCAGTTGTGCACTCTCGCGTAAGGCCTTGATATGAAACCCAGTATGTTGCAAAAACTCGCCAATTTGAGCGAGCGTCTTGAAGAACTGAATCGTCTGCTCAGCAGTGAAGGCGTCACGGACAATATGGATAATTACCGTAAGATCATGCAGGAGCATACGGAAATCACACCGATTGTTGAGCAATATCATATCTATGCGCAAACCGAGTCGGACATCAAAGAGGCACACGCCATGCTCTCTGACCCGGAGATGAAAGAATTTGCGCAGGAAGAGATCGAGAGCGGCAAGAAACGTCTGGAAGAAGTCGCGCTCACCCTGCAAAAACTGTTGCTGCCCAAAGACCCCAACGACGATAAAAACATCTTCCTCGAAATTCGCGCTGGCACGGGCGGCGATGAATCTGGCTTGTTTGCCGGTGATTTATTCCGCATGTATTCCCGCTTTGCCGACCGTCAAGGCTGGAAGGTGGAAGTGGTGTCCGCCAATGAAGGCGAAGTTGGCGGCTACAAAGAAATCATCGCCAAAATCATCGGTTACGGCGCTTATTCTAAACTCAAGTTTGAGTCTGGCGGCCACCGCGTGCAACGCGTACCAGACACCGAAACGCAAGGCCGTATTCACACCTCGGCCTGCACGGTCGCGATTTTGCCAGAAGTCGAAGAAGTCGGTGATGTGGAGATTAACCCGGCGGATATCCGCATAGACACGTTTCGCGCCAGTGGTGCCGGTGGTCAGCACATTAACAAAACCGACTCGGCCGTGCGTATCACCCATATGCCCACCGGCATTGTGGTGGAATGTCAGGATGGCCGCAGCCAGCATGCCAACAAGGCACAAGCCATGCAGGTGTTGGCTGCCCGGATCAAGGCCAAACAGGTGGATGAGCAACAAAGCAAAATCGCCTCTGAGCGCCGCAACCTGATTGGCTCGGGGGACCGCTCAGAACGCATACGCACCTACAATTACCCGCAAGGCCGCATCACCGACCACCGCATCAATCTGACCCTGTATAAAATCGAAGCGATTACAGAGGGGGATATGGATGAGTTGATTAACGCGCTGGCAACCGAATATCAAGCAGATTTGCTGGCCAGCTTAGGTGAAGAGGGCTAACCATTGTGCAGCGGTTTCGCTTGCCCGAGGCCCCCGCCAGTATTCAAAAAGGCCAGCCGCTGAAAACCCTGCTTGATGCCGCCGCCGCCGAATGTTTGGCGCATAATCTACTGCAAGTATTTCCTGCGTTTGATGCTGAGCGTTTTCAAGCGTTGGCGCTGCAGGATGTGCAGCCATTGGGTTTAATGCAACGGGCCGGCCAGTTTGCAGCCGCGCTCAAAGCCACCTTGCCAGCGCCATTTTCGCAAGCGGTGCGCTATTTGTTAAGCAGCTTGACGCCACCTAATCAAGCCACCGAGCGCCTCGGGTTGTCGGTGTTTTTTTATCTGCCGCACACCCGCTTTGTGGCCGACTATGGACGCGATTTAGCTTATAACGATGGCCATGATCCGTTTGACATCGCCATGCAGGCGCAGTATGAATTGACCCGTCGTTTTACCGCAGAATATTCCATCCGGTCTTTTTTGTTAGCAGACTTCGATCGCACCCTGGCGCAGTTCATGGCCTGGCGGCATGACCCTGACCCACATGTGCGACGTTTATGTTCTGAGGGCTGCCGCCCCCGCTTACCTTGGGGGATGCGGCTACCGCAGTTGATACAAGACCCTAGCCCTGCCATCCCCATCCTTGAGGCCTTAAAAAATGATCCGAGTCTATACGTGCGTCGCAGTGTCGCTAACCATGTGGGGGATATAGCCAAAGACCACCCGGACTTAGCGTTCGCACTCTGTGAGCGCTGGCTTACCACGGCTGACAACGATGTGCGCTGGGTGATTCGTCATGCGCTTCGCCATCCGAGCAAGTGTGGCCATGCCCGCGCACAGGCCATTCGTCTGGCGGCAAAAGGCGTTTAAATGACCAGTAGCACCTTGCAGCAGTGTTTAAGCGCCGCAAAACAGCGTTTGGCGGGCGTACTGCCATTGCAAGAGGCCAGTCAAGAGGCGCGGATATTGTGTATGGCTGCCCTCGGTGTGACCCACGCTTGGCTGCTTACGCATGGCGATAAGCCGCTGACGACTGCGCAACAAGCGCAATGTGAGGCCTTGCTTGAGCGGCGATTGCAAGGCGAACCTGTTGCCCATATTTTGGGGCAGCGCGAGTTTTTTGGCTTGTCACTGCAGGTCACGCCAGACACCTTAATTCCGAGACCGGATACCGAAACACTGGTTGAGGCGGCGCTAGCGCGTATGCGTACCCCAGACAGACCGCCCGTGCTGCGTATCCTAGATTTGGGCACTGGCACTGGGGCCATTGCCTTGGCGTTGGCCAGTCATGGCCACGATTGTCAGGTCATTGCGGTTGACGCTTCGGCCGCTGCGCTGGCAGTGGCAGCCAGTAATGCTCGTGCTTTGGGTTTGCACAATGTGCAGTGCGTGTTGAGCGACTGGTTTTCGGCGCTCGAAGGTCAACGCTTTGACCTGATTGTCAGCAATCCTCCCTATATCGCCGAAAACGATCCGCATCTGCAACAAGGCGATGTGCGTTTTGAGCCGCGCTCGGCATTAGTCTCAGGCGTCGATGGTCTCGATGACTTGCGGCAGCTGATTGAACAAGCGCCACGCTTTCTTAACGCTTCGGGTTGGCTGTTGGTGGAACATGGCTACAATCAGGCTGCGGCGGTACAGGCCTTGTGCGCTGCGCAAGGCTTTGTGCAGATACAAACGTTGTTTGATTTAGGCCAGCAGCCGCGTGTCACGCTAGGGCAGTGGTTGCCGCCGCATCCAGTATGATTTTTGCTAGTCATTGAGAAAGTGCATTGCGCAAGGAGTCTGCAGATGCCCCCTCTCAAACAGATTAAAGCGGTCCTTTTTGATTTGGACGGTGTGCTGTACATCGGCCCGCAGGTCATCACCGGGGCCCTAGAGGCGCTTGCGCAGCTGCGCGCTGCAGGTATTGCGCTGCGCTTTGTCACCAATACCAGTACCTTATCCTTGGCCTCGTTGCAGGCCAAACTCAACGCCTTGGGGTTCAATGTGGTGCCAGAAGAACTGCTAAGTGCACCACAAGCGACCATCCAATATTTAAAAACGCTGCCCAACCCTGTGTGCAAATTGTTATTGGCCGAGGATGTAAAACAGGATTTTGCTGGCTTTGTCCAATCAGAGACGGCTGCCAACGTGGTGGTGATTGGCGACATCGGTGACCGTTGGTCCTATACCTTGTTGAATGAGGTATTCACCTGTCTGGTGAATGGTGCACAACTGATAGCCATCCACAAAAACCGTTTCTGGCAAACCGAGGCTGGCTTACAGATGGACATTGGCGCGTTTGTGACGGGATTGGAATATGCCAGCAACTGCAAGGCCATGCTGATGGGCAAGCCGGCACAGCCCTTTTTTCAGATGGCCATCGCATCATTAGGGC
>JAIXZQ010000306.1 GCA_027489475.1 Methylophilus sp. | reverse complement strand
GGTACGTCCGTGAATATCTGTCATGACCCAGCCACAGGTGTAATGCGCAGCGGGCACCACAGGGATGGGTTGTTGGCTGATATTAATGCCCAGCTGCAAACAGCGTTGATAGATGTTAGGAAAGTGCGACTGAATAAACGCCAACGGCTTGTGGCTGATGTCGAGATACACGCAATCTAACCCGCGTTTTTTCATCTCAAAGTCGATGGCGCGCGCCACGACATCGCGGGGGGCCAGTTCTGCGCGATCATCATGCCACGGCATAAAGCGGGTACCGTCTGGCAGCGTTAATAAGCCGCCTTCTCCTCTTAACACTTCAGAGATTAAAAACGATTTGGCATGAGGGTGATACAGGCAGGTTGGATGAAACTGTACAAACTCCATATTGGCTACCCGACACCCCGCGCGCCAAGCCATTGCAATCCCATCGCCGGTGCTGATATCTGGGTTGGTGGTGTAAAGATAGACTTTGCCGGCACCGCCGGTTGACAATGCGGTGTATTGTGCAGACAAAGTCATGACTTTGCCCGTACGGTTGTCCAGTACATAAGCGCCCAGGCAACGGTTGGGGCCATCGGTGGCTGACAGTTTAAACAGCTTGTGCGTGGTGATGAGGTCAACCGCAATATGGTGTTCTAAAATGGTGATATTGGGATGCGCGCGGACGCGGTCAGTCAAGGTCGTTTGCACGGCTTGTCCGGTCGCATCATCCACGTGCACAATCCGCCGGTGACTATGTCCCCCTTCGCGTGTCAGGTGGAGGCGTTCATCCTGCGGTTCGCGGGTAAAATTCACACCTTGTGCTAATAGCCACGCCACGCTGGCCTGCCCCTCGGTCACCACCATGCGCGTGACTTCGCTGTCGCACAAGCCGGCCCCTGCAGTTAAGGTGTCTGCAATATGTGACGCCAGCGAATCCTCATCATCATGCACCGCGGCAATGCCGCCTTGCGCCCAGTGACTGGCACTTAAGCTGAGTTCACGCTTGCTTAACAGGCAGACAGAGTGGGTTTCTGCCAGACGTAAGGCGAGAGACTGACCCGCTAAGCCACTGCCGATGATTAAAACATCAAAAACTTTATTCATGTTGCCTTGGGCTTGTTCGGAACTTTTGTCTAAAAGGAGGAGTCACATTTGGCAGTGAAATGCACCGTGCAATTTCACGATTAAAAGGGAAGAGACGATGTTACACACCGCTAACTTAGAAGCCTTAACACGCACAGGGTTCGTCGAAAATAATACAAAAGCGTATACTACTCCCAATCATAAAATTACCCAAGGGAGTCCCCAACATATGACTGTTCAGGCGGCTAACGCCAAACAGCAGGAGAACAAAGAGTTTGATCAAATGTTGGTCGAACGCGCCCAGCAAGGGGATAAACGGGCGTTCGGATTGCTGGTTGAGAAGTATCATCGCAAACTGGGTCGTTTGCTGTCACGTATGATTCGTGACCAAGCCGAAGTTGAAGACGTGGTACAAGAGTCTTTTATCAAGGCGTATCGCGCCTTGCATAGTTTTAGAGGGGATAGTGCGTTTTACACCTGGCTGTATCGCATTGGTATCAACACCGCTAAAAACTATCTGGTTTCTATGGGACGTAAGCCCCAAGTGATGCAGGACGTGGAAATCGAAGATGTTGAAAACTTTGATGAAGCCAATGATATGCGCACGCTAGAAACCCCCGAAACTTCTTTGATGACTAAAGAAATTGCGCAAACTGTGAATGATGCCATTGCTGCATTGCCAGATGAACTGCGCACTGCCATTACCTTGCGTGAACTCGAAGGCTTGAGTTATGAAGATATTGCAACGGTGATGCAGTGCCCCATTGGGACTGTGCGTTCACGTATCTTCCGCGCACGCGAAACCATCGCCGCAAAACTTCGTCCGTTGCTAGATACACCACAACACAAGCGTTGGTAACAGATTTTTTTTAGACACTATTTATTTAGCATTTAACCATTTTGGGTTTATTGCTAACATAAAACACATTGAAAGCCTTGGGGTTAGTATGAAACAGCAATTATCTGCATTGATAGACGGTGAAGCAGACTTGGAACGCTGCGAACACTTGATTCTTGCAGCCAAATCTACGGGCGAAGTCGCGCGTGCATGGCAAGAGTATCATGTGATTCGTGACGTCATTCGTGATGAATGCTGGGCAGCCTCAGACATGACCAGCCGTATTATGGCGCAATTGGATGATGAGCCCACTGTGTTGTCACCCATGAGTATCGCGGTAGAAAACAAAGTGACGCATTTGCGCCCACGCTTTAGCAAATATACCTGGTCAATCGCCGCATCGGTGGCTGCCGCATTCTTTGTTGGATTGTTTGTTGTCAATCAACCCGAAGTAGCTGCCCCTGCGCTGATTGCTGATAACGACACCGTTCAATACGTAATGGCTCATCACAATTATGCGCCTAACAGTGCAACCTATTACATGCACAACGTGGCATATAACAGTGCTGAATAATGCGTGGTTGTTGATGTTGGTGCGGTTCGTTTTATCCCTTTTTCTCGTAGTGCTCGGCAGCGCCCCCGCGTTTGCTGACGAAGATCTCTGGCAGACCATGCAAAAAACGGCTGCCGCTGCCCGCGAGTTGAATTATCAAGGACTGTTTGTCTATCACAGTGGTAACACATTGCGCACCATTCAAATTACACACATGTATGAAGGTGGTAGAGAATTTACCCGCAATGTGGTGTTGGATGGCCGTCCACGTGAGGTGTTTAGTGAAGGCAATGACATTGTTATTTTTAACGCCAAACAAGACAAAATCGTGATTGAAAAGCGACGTGGTCAAAATCTTTTTCCGGCCATGTTGCCTACCGAGTTATCTCCCCTTAAGCAAAACTACAAGCTGAAGTATGTGGGTCAAGAGCGTGTGGCCGGACGTTTGACCAATATCATCGACATGGTACCCAATGATACTTTGCGTTATCAATACCGTTTTTGGTCGGATACTGAATATGGCTTGTTGCTGAAAATGAGTATGCAAGACATGCAAGGGCATACTTTAGAGCAAATGGGCTTCAATCAGGTGTCCATGTTGCAGACCAAAGACTTGGATTGGTTTCAGCCCAAAATTGATACCAGCAAACCCTATGTCATGGATGACACAACAGAAATGACCCACATCCAAGACAATCTGGTGTTGCCTACGCTGCCAGCCGGCTACAAAAAAATTGATCATATCCAGTTAAAAGTCCCTCGCCGCAACACGCCGGTGCAGCAATTTATATTTTCCG
>JAIXZQ010000151.1 GCA_027489475.1 Methylophilus sp. | reverse complement strand
GCGATCATCAGGGTATTTTGCCATGCTGCCTCTGCAGGGCATGTCGCTCCGCCTATGCCAACATCGCCGCAACTAACAGCAGGGTGGTGTCTGAAACAGGAGGCAGGGATGTCTTTATTCCACACAAGCCTGTCACAGCAGGCTGTGCGGCAGGGATGGGCGTTAAGCAGGAGATTAAGACATGACAGTCATTACACTGGGGTATGGCGGTGTTGCGATGCGTTGTTAATGATGTGCCTACACAAACAGCGCTTGATAGGTCTGGCAGCGTGCCGCAGGGTCACTGGCTTGAAAGACATCGGTGATGACCGCCAGCGCATCAGCCCCAGCTTGTAATAGCGGTAAAGCGTTATCCGCCGTCAAGCCACCGATAGCGACCAATGGCAGGCGTACCGATTGCCGCGCCTGCGTAAACAATGCGGCGGTGGCGCGCGGCGCATGCGGTTTGGTGGGTGAGGGATAACAGGCGCCAAACGCAGCATAACTAGCCCCTGCCGCCTGCGCCTGAAGTGCCAGTGCCAGTTGGTTGTAGCAAGAGGCGCCGACAATTTTATCTGGCCCAAGCTGCGCCCGCGCCTCAGCCACTGCGCTGTCCTGTTGCCCGACATGCACGCCATCTGCGTCTAGCGTCTGTGCCAGCGACACATGGTCGTTGATAATCAGGGGCACTCCCGCCGCGCGGCAAAGGGTGAGTAAGGCACTGGCTTGTTGCTGACGCAGGGCTGGGGTCGCAGTTTTATGCCGGTATTGCACAAGCTGGACGCCTCCCACCAAGGCGCGTGTGACTTGCGCACACAGCCAGTCGGTATCGTCGGTGTCAGGGGTGACGAGATACAGCCCTTTAATGCTGTAACTCACTGGCTTTTTCCTGCACTTCGGCTTCACGCGCCCAGAAAAAACGGTCAGGGATAAACTGCCCCATGCCCGGGCGGAACGCATGCCTTAAGGTCTGCCAAGTAAATTCTTGCGCCTCATGTACGGCTTCTTCCATCGTTAATCCATGCGCCAAACAGGCTGTGATGGCACTGGTTAAGGTACAGCCAGAGCCATGATAACTGCCGGGCAAACGCTCCCAGTGATAGTCTTTAATCAGCCCCGGCTGACCATGTTGCAGGCCATAGAGACTGTTCACCACATCGTGAGAGCGCTCGTGGGTGCCCGTGATCATGACATATTCACTGCCCATGCCCAGCAGGCGCAAGGCACACTCCTGCAAAGAGCTGTGTTTAACCTCGTCGCCCTCGTCGTAATAGGCAAGACGGCGGGCTTCTAGGCTGTTGGGCGTGATGAGGGTGGCTTGCGGAAACAGCAGCTCACACATGGCGGCCTGCATCTCTTCGTTGGATAACTCATCGCCACGGCCAGAGGTTAATATCGGGTCTATGATGAGCGGCACGTCTGGATAGTCGGCAACGATTTCGGCAATCACCGCCACATTTTCAACGCTGCCGAGCAAGCCTAATTTAAAGGCACTGACCGATACATCCTCAAGAATGCCGCGCGCTTGTTCGTTGATCCAGTCGGCATCCAGCGGCATGATGTTCTCTACACCCACCGTGTCCTGCACTGTAATGCCGGTAATCACCGACAAAGGATAACAGCCGATGCTGGCCAGCGCCAAAATATCGGCTTGTACACCCGCGCCGCTACTGGGGTCGGTAGCCGCAAAGGTGAGGACGGTAGGGGGGGTATTGGCCATGAATGTTCCTTTGGAGCGGCTGACGGGAATCGAACCCGCGTATCAAGCTTGGGAAGCTGGCGTTCTACCATTGAACTACAGCCGCAATTGCACACGTGCTATTTTACTTGCAGACGCACGCTTTACAAAACACTATTGCGAGCAAGCAGGGCAAGAAGCTGGTGTCGGCGCTTAGTATTCGAGTGCATCAACATCGAGCACCCAACGTAGTTTGGCTTGCAGCGGGTGGCTACTCGCCCAGCCGACAACCTGATGCAAAAGCTGTTGCAATGCGCCTCGTGTTGGCGATTGCAACAATACATACCCGCGCTCCATGCGGTTTAGGCGTGCCAAGCCTGGCCGCACCGGATCATAGACGGTGAGTTGACGGGGCAACTGGTCGGCATGTGCTTGTAAATAAGCGCGTGCAGCCTGACTGATTTCAGCAAGAAACTGCTCCACCAGCGTATAGTCGGTGGCTTCGGCCTTGAGCACGGCAATATGGCTGACCGGGGGAAACTGTAAGGCGATACGCTCTTGCAACAGGCTATCGGCAAAGCTGGGGTAATCTTGCGCACGTAGCGCGGCAAATAAGGGATGCTGCGGAAAAGCGGTTTGTATCAATACTTCGCCTGGTTTTTCACCGCGGCCAGCACGCCCAGCCACCTGCATTAATTGAGCAAACAAGCGCTCGCTGGCACGCAAATCTGGGCTATATAAAGCACTGTCGGTATCGAGCACGCCTACTAAGGTCAAATTGGCAAAATCATGGCCCTTGGCCAACATCTGGGTGCCAATCAAAATATCCACCTCGCCAGCATGCACCGCTGAAAGCACCTGAGTCAAAGCCTCTTTGGCCTGTACCGTATCGCGGTCAACCCGGGCAATGCGTGCTGTCGGAAACAACTTTTGCAAGGTTTCTTCAATCCGCTGGGTGGCCTGACCCAATGGCCGTAAATCTGCATTGCCACAGCTCGGACATTGGCTTGGAATCGGCTGTTCGTCACCACAATGGTGGCAACGCAAACGCCGCTGGCGTAAATGCAGCACCGCTTTGGCCGAGCAGCGTCGGCAATCGGCCAACCACTGACAGGCAGCACAATGCAGCACTGGGGCATAGCCGCGACGGTTGATAAATAACAGACTTTGCTCGCCGCGTTGCAGTCGCAAGGTGAGCGCTTGCTTAAGCTGAGGCGTCAGCCCAGCCTCGGGAGGGCTGTGTGTGGTATCTAGACAATATATGCTGGGTAATTGCGCTTGTGCCACGGCGCGTTGCTGCAAAGTCAGCAAGCGATAGCTGGCTTTTTTACGCGACGACGTCGGCGCATAGCGGTCAGCATGGGCGTTGTACCAGCTCTCTAGTGAGGGCGTGGCGCTGCCCAGCACCACTGGGATATTGGCCTGTTTGGCGCGCATCAAGGCCACATCGCGGGCATGGTAGCGCATGCCGTCTTGCTGCTTGTAAGAGCTGTCATGCTCTTCGTCCAATATCATCAGTTTAAGGTGCGGCAAAGGCGTAAACACGCTGAGCCGAGTACCAATGACGATGCGTGCGGCCCCAGATTGCGCCGCTTGCCAGTGTTGCAAACGCTCGCTTTCACTCAGATGACTGTGCAAGGTGACCAGTGGATATTGGCTCAAGCGGCTACGAAAGCGGCTTTCGAGCTGTGGCGTCAGATTAATTTCCGGCACCATGATCAGCACTTGCGTATCTGGCGTGTGCAGCACGTTTTCAATGACGCGGATATACACCTCGGTTTTTCCTGAGCCAGTGATGCCAAACAACAACCATGGTTGAAACTGCGACAGGCTCGCAACAATGGCCTGCACAGCCTCAGCCTGTTCGGCATTGAGTTGCGGGGGCGTGGCATTGCTGGGCATCGATGCTCGGGTAGCGGGCACTGGTTGACGCGTCACATGCCCCGAGGCCATCCAAGGCTTGAGTAAGCTTCGCCATTGACTGGCGGCAGACGCCAGTTGCGCCTCACTGCATTGGGCATGACTGTTAAGGAGTGCCACTAGCCGGCTTAAGGCGACTTGTCGCTTACCAATATGCTCTGCTGGAATCGGCTTGGCCAGTTGGTACAGCCACATGTGCCGAGTGACCGCAGGTTTAATTTGCCTAAGCCGCAAAGGCAGGCTGGCAATCACGGTTTGACCATAGGGATAGTGATAATAGTCAGCACAAAAGCGTAAGAGCTTGAGGCTGGCGTCATCTAGCGGGACATCGTCAAACACCTGTAACACCGCTTTCAGTTTATGCTCTGGCACCTCGCTGTGCGCTAACAGCGCACTCACCACACCCACCAATTGGCGACCTGCAAACGGCACCACTACACGGTTGCCTAGGCGAACAGTGAATCCGGGATTGAGATAGTCGAAGGCTTTGTCCAACGGCACATCCAGCAACACGCGGACGATGCGGTCTGGGGCGGCAGCCTCGGCGGCACTGGGTGCTGAACACATGGGTGAAAAGGTCTATTTAGGTTAAAATGTGGGTTTTACCCCTAAGCCGCATTTTAACCTTGAAACAACTAATCACCGAACTCATTCTGCACGCGGTGCAGCCCCTGGTTGAAGACACCTCCTCCCTGAATATTGTGCTGGAACGGCCGAAGTCAGCCGATCATGGCGACTTTGCCAGCAATATTGCCATGCAATTGGCCAAGCCGCTTAAGCAAAATCCACGTGTCATCGCACAGCAGATTATCGATGGCTTGCCTGCCAATCAGGTCATCAGCAAGGTGGAGATTGCGGGCGCAGGGTTTATCAACTTTTTTGTCTCCGCCCACAGCAAACAAGCCATCGTGCACACTATTTTGCGGGCAGGTGAGGACTTTGGCCGCAACACCAGCGGTCAGCAACAGCCGGTACAAGTCGAATTTGTCTCAGCCAATCCAACGGGTCCGTTACATGTCGGACATGGTCGGGGGGCTGCGGTCGGAGATTGTTTGTGCCGCTTACTGGCCGCCAATGGCTGGCGAGTCACGCGCGAGTTTTATTACAACGATGCAGGCGCACAAATCGACAACCTGACCAAATCGGTGTTGGCGCGCGCGCAAGGGATTTTGCCTAGCGACCCAGCGTTTCCTGAGGATGGCTATCGCGGCGACTATATTGCAGACATCGCAGAGGCTTATCTGGCCAAAGCCAGCGTCACCGCCGATGATATGCAAGTGACTGCCAGCGGGACATTGGAGGATGTCGATGCCATTCGTAAATTTGCTGTCGCTTATTTGCGCCATGAGCAAGACCTCGACCTGCAAGCCTTTCAAATCAAATTTGACGTGTTCTCGCTCGAGAGCGCGCTCTACACCGAAGGCAAGGTTGAGCAGACGGTACAAGCCTTGATTGCCAGCGGCCACACCTACGAACAAGACAATGCGCTGTGGTTACGCACCACCGATTTTGGCGACGACAAAGACCGTGTAATGCGCAAAAAAGAAGGCGGCTACACCTATTTTGTGCCCGATGTCGCCTATCACCGTGAAAAATGGAACCGTGGCTTTAGCCGCGTGATTAACGAGCAAGGTGCAGACCACCACAGCACGATTACCCGCGTGCGGGCTGGTTTACAGGCGCTGGATGTTGGCATCCCGCAAGGCTGGCCAGAATATGTGCTACACCAGATGGTGACCGTGATGCGCGGGGGTGAAGAAGTCAAGCTCTCCAAGCGTGCGGGCAGCTACGTCACTCTGCGTGACCTGATTGAAGAAGTCGGCTGTGACGCCACCCGCTACTTTTTGGCAGCACGTAGCCCAGACTCGCAATTGGTGTTCGACATTGACTTAGCGCGTGCGCAAACCAACGATAACCCGGTCTATTACATCCAATATGCGCATGCACGGATTTGCAGCGTATTGCATCAATGGGGCGGCGACATCGCTCGCTTACAACAGGCAGAATTAAGTCCGCTGACCAGCGCCGCAGAAACCGCCCTGATGCAGATGCTCAGTCAATATCCTGAGCTGGTGGCCAGCGCTTGTCAGGCATTGGCACCGCATATGGTGGCCAATTACCTTAAAGAACTAGCCAGTGCATTGCATAGTTATTACAATGACACCAAATTTTTGGTGGAGGATGCACACGTCAAGCAAGCCCGTCTATCATTGATTACCGCTACGCGCACGGTATTGCGTAACGGTTTGGGTTTGCTGGGTGTCAGCGCGCCCGAAAAAATGTAAGCCAGACGGCCTTTTGCTGAGATTGCAGACAAGCTATGAGTCGCGACTACAAACCCACGTCATCCACCGCCAAATCCAAGCGTAGCAGTAGCGGCAGCACGTTTTTTAACGGCCTGCTGGTGGGCTTGTTGTTGGGCGTGGCCTCTACGGTGGGCTTGATTATTTATATCAAAGGCGATCACAGTCCGTTTAATGGGGTGTTTAGTCCTGCCGCCAACGAGCTTGAGTTGCCCATCAAAAACACGGTGACCGAAGAAGAAGTCAAACCTGGCTCGTCCACGATTGAAGACCCCAACAAGTTTGATTTTTACACCATCTTGCCCGACACCGAGAGCAAGATCAGTGAAGAGCAAGTGAGAAAGAATCCCACCATCAAGCAAGAAAGCTACTTTATTCAAGTGGGCGCTTTTGCCAAAGAAGATGACGCCAATAACCTGAAAACGCGGCTGGCCCTGGTGGGCTTTGAAGCCGTGGTGCAAACGGCGGAGATTCCCAACAAAGGCACCATGCACAGAGTACGCATAGGCCCCCTGAATGACTTGGCCAAAATCAGCAAAATCAGTCATGACTTGGAAACCAATGGCTTTCAGCCCAATCTGATTAAAGTCAATATTGAATCCTCTGCGCATTAACGCTGTCATCTCGCCACGCGCACGCAACGTTAAAGCAGGACTTTCCCTCCACTAGAAAGCAAAGCGTTATGAAAAACTTGTTGTTGAGTATCTTGATGTTAGTTGGCCTCAGTTCTGCTGTTGCACTGGCAGACCCCCAAGCTGGCGAGCAATTTGACCAAGTAGCACAGCCCATCACCACCGACCAGCCCGGCAAAATCGAAGTCATGGAATTGTTTTGGTATGGCTGCCCACACTGCTACCACATGGAACATCCGCTAGATGCCTGGGTGAAAAAGCTGCCCGCCGATGTGTATTTCAAACGCATGCCCGCACTGCCTAATGCAAGCTGGGCACCCATGGCCAAAACCTTTTTTGCCATGCAAGAGCTGGGCGTGTTCGATAAACTGCATAGCCAATTGTTTGATGCCATCCACAAAAGCAAAAGTCTGAGCCCTACCGACGAAGCGGCGGCCATAGACTGGGTGACCAAACAAGGCGGCTTGGATAAGATCAAGGTTGAAAAAGCATTTAAATCGTTTGCTGTGAACATGCAAATGAACAAAGCCATGCAGATATTTAGAGCCTCGGGTGCCACAGGCGTCCCTGCGCTGGTGATTGACGGCAAATACATGACCGGAAGCTCCATGGCTGGTGGCAACGAAGCCGCGCTGCAAACTGCGGATTACATTATTCAAAACGTGCGTAAAGACCGCGCTGCGGGCAAAAAATAAGCCGCTTATAAGCAACACACCCACCCCCCGCGGCATCGCTGGGGTTTTTTATGGCTGGCATACAGCTAGGGCGTGTCAGGCTTTCATCGTCTGTGGCTTTATGGCATGCTACAAGCCCACAACAGCCAAGCACGCTTATGTCAGCCACCACAGCCAAATGTATTGTGATTACCGGCGCTTCCAGCGGCCTAGGCACCGCTTTGGCCAGCGCTTATGCGCAGCAATATGGCGCGCAATGCCAATTAATGCTGATTGGCCGGCAGCCAGCCGCCCTAGACGCGCTGGCATCGCGGCTTGCACAAGACACCCAAGCCCAAGTGGCGACGTTTGTGGTTGATGTGCGTGATGCCATGGCCATGCAGACCATGGCAGAAAAAGTCATGGCGCGCTACGGAACACCGCACTTGGTCATTGCCAACGCAGGGGTGAGCCGCGGCACCCTGACAGAACACGCCGAAGACATCGCCGCTTTTCAAGCCGTGATGGATACCAATGTCATGGGGCTGGTACACACTTTTCAACCCTTTTTAGCCGCCATGAAAACGGCCGCGCAGCAAGGCAGCCCTGCACAACTGGTCGGCATTGCTAGCGTGGCAGGCATCCGTGGCCTTCCCGGTTCAGGCGCCTACAGCGCCAGCAAAGCGGCTGCCATCACCTACCTAGAAAGCCTCAGAGTGGAGATGCAACCGCACCACATCAGCGTCACCACCATCGCCCCCGGCTATGTGCGTACGCCTATGACAGCCGTCAATACCTATCCCATGCCGTTTATCATAGATGCAGACGACTTTGCCCAACGGGCAGTGCGCGCCATCGCCAATCGACGCCGCTACACCGTCATCCCTTGGCCAATGGCTATCGTCTCACGACTGATGCGCTTATTGCCTGCCTGCGTATGGGATGCGCTGACGAAAAACGCGCCACATAAAAGCCGACAGGCACCCACTAAATAAACGCCTTAGGCCCTGTGCAAAGCCTGCTTAGCACGTAAAAAATAAGCCTGCATCATTGCAGGCTTATTTACAACATCCAATACTTAACGAGAAATCGGTTTATAGCGTATGCGCTTGGGTTTAGCGGCTTCTTCACCCAGCCGTTTTTTCTTGTCCGCTTCATACTCTTGGTAATTACCATTAAAGAAGGTCCACTGCGAGTCACCCTCTGCAGCGAGGATATGGGTGGCAATCCGGTCCAAAAACCAACGGTCATGCGAGGTGACCAGTACGCACCCTGCAAACTCGAGCAGGGCATCTTCCAAAGCGCGCAATGTTTCAACATCGAGGTCGTTAGACGGCTCGTCGAGCAGCAAGACGTTGGCGCCTGAAATCAAAGTTTTAGCCAGATGCAAGCGACCACGTTCACCGCCAGACAGTTGACCAACGATTTTTTGCTGGTCGCCGCCTTTAAAATTAAAGCGGCCAATATAGGCACGGCTAGGCATTTCAAACTTGCCAACACTGAGCACATCTAGGCCACCAGAAATCGCTTCGAACACCGTCTTATCGTTATCTAGCCCTTCACGGGTTTGGTCTACCGCGGCCAGTTTAACGGTGGGGCCGATGAGAATTTCGCCGCTATCCGGCTGCTCTTTGCCTTGCAACATGCGGAACAGGGTAGATTTACCCGCGCCGTTGGGGCCGATGACGCCCACAATGGCGCCGGGCGGGATGCTGAATGAAAGATTATCGATTAACAAACGGTCACCAAAGCCTTTGCTGACACCAGCAAACTCAATGACCTGATTGCCCAGTCGTTCACCCGGTGGAATAAAGATTTCTTGGGTTTCGTTGCGGCGTTGGTATTCCACGCTGGACATTTCTTCATAGCGTGCCAAACGCGCCTTGCTTTTGGCTTGACGCGCTTTAGCCCCTTGACGCACCCATTCAAGCTCTTGTTTCATGGCTTTGCGGTGGGCGTCTTCTTGCTTTTGCTCTAAGGCCAGACGTTCTTCTTTTTGCTCTAACCAGCTAGAGTAGTTGCCTTTCCAAGGAATGCCTTCACCGCGGTCAAGCTCCAAAATCCACTCGGCGGCGTTATCGAGGAAATAACGGTCGTGGGTGACCGCCACCACGGTACCAGGAAAGCGCACCAAAAACTGCTCCAACCAATCCACAGATTCGGCATCCAGGTGGTTGGTGGGTTCATCCAACAACAGCATGTCTGGCTTAGAGAGCAACAATTTGCACAGCGCAACACGGCGCTTTTCACCGCCCGACAATGGTCCGATGACCGCATCCCAAGGCGGCAGGCGCAAGGCATCGGCGGCAATTTCAAGTTGTTGTTCAACATCACTGCCGCTGGCGGTGAGGATGTTTTCATACTTGGCTTGCTCTTCTGCCAGTTTGTCAAAATCGGCGTCAGGCTCAGCGTAGGCGGCGTAGATTTCTTCCAGCTTTTGCTTGGCCTCCATAATCGCCCCCAAGCCGGCCTCGACCTCTTGGCGAACTGTTTTTTCTGGGTCGAGCTGCGGCTCTTGCGCCAGATAGCCTATCGATAAGTTAGGTTGCCATTGCACCTCACCTTCGTATTCCTTATCCACCCCCGCCATAATGCGTAATACCGTGGATTTACCCGCACCATTCAGGCCAAGCAGGCCGATTTTGGCACCGGGGAAAAATGACAAAGAGATATTTTTAATGATTTGCCGTTTAGGTGGCACGATTTTGCTCACGCGGAGCATAGACATCACATATTGCGCCATGAATGGTGTTCCAAATAGGGACTAAAGGCGCTTATTTTAACGCAGAGCGGGCAGGGCATGCCGCTTTTGTTTATCGTATGCGCGCATCCATGAGGCAGTTTGGTGTATCGCAGTGACTGCTGTTGGTGTGATCAGCACAGCCAGTAAAACAAAAGGGCCTGAAGGCCCTTTTGTGCTGCGACGTTACTTAAATTTTACGCGGCTTTTTGCTCAATCAAGCTGTTTTGCACCTGCGTGGTCGGCGCCCCTATGGCAATTTTGCGCGGTTTGAGCGCCTCTGGGATTTCACGCACCAGCGCGATGGTCAGCAAGCCATGTTGCAACTCTGCACCGGTGACTTTAACGTGATCAGCCAACTGGAATTTATGTTCAAAATCGCGGGTGGCAATGCCACGGTGTAAATAGGTGGTTTCTTGGGTTTTGTTGGCTTTGCGGCCAGTCACGCGCAACGCTTGGTGCTCGGTTTCTATCTCCAGCTCATCTTGCTGAAAACCAGCCACCGCCATCACGATGCGGTAAGCATTTTCGTCGACCAGCTCAATGTTATAGGGCGGGTAGCTGATGTCGTTTTCACTGCGCTGACTTTCGTTGAG
>JAIXZQ010000181.1 GCA_027489475.1 Methylophilus sp. | reverse complement strand
TGAAGTTTTTCTTAGATATCAATTCGAAGCAAATTGATAATTTAAACTATATATCTGAGTGTGATTTTCTAATTTCATCAGGCTCATTCATTCGAATAGAACTATTTGAGGAAATTGGTTTAATGAATGAAGATCTTTTTATAGATGGGGTTGATTTAGATTGGATTCTCAGAGCCTCAAAACTTAACTACTCCCATTTCATGGTTAAAACTACATCCATGCAACATACCCTAGGCGATGAAAATATCAATTTTTTTGGGCTTTCTTTTAGTACACATTGCGATGTTAGAAATTTTTACAAGATAAGAAACCTACTTTATCTTTCAATGCACACTGAAAGAAATATCCGGTTCAAAATTACTATGCTTATTAAAATACCTGTTTACATAATTATATTTGTTTTAAGTTCAAAAAATAAAATCCTGACTTTAAAGTATTTGTTTTTAGCAATAAAAAATGGCCTGTCTGGTAAGTTAGGTGAATTTAAGCAATCAAATTAAACATGAAGATCAGATTTTCTCCATGAAACCATTTTGCATTTACTTTCCACAATTTCATACACTTCCTCAAAATGACTCAACATGGGGTTTCGGCTTCACTGATTGGGTACTCGTTGCAAATGCAAATTTGCACAATTTATGGAGTCGAAGATCACCACAAATCGGGTTTTATGATGGTGGCTGCGAAAGACTACATCTGTCTCAAATTGAAGAGATGAAAAGTCATCACTTGGGGGGAATAGGTCTTTACCATTACTGGTTTTACGAAGGTGAAAGAGTTTTAGAAAAATTTGAGAATACTCTTTTAAAAAACCCCCCTGAGAAATTATTACCTTGGTTTTTTATTTGGGCTACCGAAAGCTGGTCAAAAAGATGGTTGGGGGATGATACTGAGATCATCAACCTAACTCATTCACCAAATGAGCATCAGGTTAAAAGTCATTGTACATATCTGTGTGAATGTTTTAAAAATGATATGTACTTTAAAGTAGACAATCGTCCAGTATTTATTTTTTTCAATTTAAGCCACTTCAAAAGCCCTGAAAATACACTAAAAATTTACAGGAAGTCTTTCAAAGAATTAGGAGTTAAACCAATTCTTGGACAGTTTGTTAAAAATCCTTTTGACATAACATATTCAAAGTTAGTTGATGTGAATTATCTTTTTGAACCGCGTCTATTTTTTGGTTTTAACAACAAACTTCGGACGAAAACATCCAAAATTATTTATGATATGTTGCGTTCAATGGTTGGTGAATCAATTTCAAAAAGGTTACTTTTAATATCAGACAAGTTTAAGAAACATCAAAATATTTTTTCATCTGCTGAATTCTCAAACTATATTTTAAGTGATGAAAGACAACAGTTTAAAAATGCCTTCACAACACCAGTTTTAGATGTGATCTCTCCAGGTTGGAATAATGTACCAAGGCATGGAAAAAGATTTACTGCAATTGAAAATTTATCAGCAGATGAATTTGAAAAAATACTTAAATCTTCGCTTAATAACAATACTGGATATCCAACTTTAATAAATGCATGGAATGAATGGTCGGAAGGAGCAGCACTAGAACCTTGTAAATATTTAGGAACAAGATACTTGGATGTTGTTAAAAAATTGAATGATTAAGATTAATAGCAATTATAAAGTTTGTGTTCTAGTTGCGACCTACAATGGTGAGCTATGGATTGATAAGCAAATTGAATCAATTCTTAACCAAAAACATGTAGATAGTCAGATATTCATTAATGACGATTTTTCAAATGACTGTACTATTGAGAAGTGTATTAAACTTCAAAAGCAAAATAGTGATATTAATATAATCCAACAGCCTTCTAGACGAGGAAGTGCTTCACAAAATTTTTTTTGGTCATTAAGAAACGTTGACCTAAACAATTTCGACTTTATAGCGTTTGCTGATCAAGATGATGAATGGTTTGATGAGAAACTTAAAATTGCAATAGATAGCTTGATAAAAAAAAAATGTGATGCCTATTCTGGAAATGTGTTTGCAATATAAAAAAAAAAAAAAAAAAAAATAATCGATAAAGCTCAAAACCAAAAGAAACTTGATTATATGTTTGAGTCAGCAGGCCCCGGGTGTTCCTTTGTTTTTACAAAAAAATTAGCATCAGAAATACAGTATTTATTAAATAACTCCTACGAATTATGCAATCAGGTTGCACTGCATGATTGGTTTATATATGCCTTTGCCCGCTCAAGAGGATATAAATGGTTTATAGACCCTATTCCATCTATGCTTTACAGACAACATGCAAATAATGTTCTTGGGGCGAATACAGGATTAAAGCCGTTAATCTCGCGATTTAAAAAACTCAAAACTGGCTGGTATGAACAGCAAGTGATGACTATTGCAAAGATTCTTGGTTATGAACATCTAGAGCCTATCAAAAGGCTTTCGAGGTTACATTTGCGGGATAGAATCTACCTCGCTTTGCATAGCGCAGATTACAGACGCCGTTTTAGAGACCAGGTAGCGCTGGCGTTTTATTTTTTGTTTATTGCAAAAAAATGCGAGGCATCTTAATCACTGGTGCTTCTGGGTTTGTTGGGTGCAGCCTTTTTGCAACGCTGTCGCAACATCATTCAATCTCTACCCTCGATAGATCAGTCTTGACGAATCAACCATCAGATTCGGCTGCGAATCAACATTCGAATATTGATGTTGTTGTACACCTTGCTGGTCGTGCCCATGTGATGCATGAAACCGAGCAAGACAGTCATCAGGCTTATCAGGCGGTGAATGTAGATTACACCATGCGGGTTGCGGAGTATGCGCATCGCATCGGTGTAAAGCGCTTTGTATTTTTGAGTTCTATCAAAGTGAATGGCGAGCGCACCATACAGCCTTTTGAAGAACTGAGTCCACCCAACCCCGAAGACAACTATGGCAAAAGCAAACACCAAGCAGAAGAGCTTTTAAAAACATTTTGTGTAAGCCACGGCATGGAATATGTGATTATACGACCACCATTGATTTATGGCCCCGGGGTTAAAGCAAATTTTAAGGCATTGATTAAATTAGCTGCTTTACCTCTGCCCTTACCTTTTGGCTGTGTCTCAAACCTGCGCAGCTTTATCAGCCTAGATAACTTGAATAGTTTTATCACTTTGTGTTGTGAACACCCATTGGCCGCGAACCAGACTTTTTTAATCTCAGATGACCATGATGTCTCTCTAGCTGCACTGATAAGGAGTATACGAAAAGCCTTTCGCAAGCCCGCTTGTTTACTCCCCTGCCCGACATGGTTGTTAAAAGCACTATTTAATTTAGTAGGAAAACCGCATTACGTTGACCGACTGTTAGGTGATTTACAGCTAGACATCACCAAAGCTAAAACTGTGCTTGGCTGGCAACCAGTCATCAGTTTTGATGAAGGCATTCGGCGCACAGTTGAAGCTTATGCACATGAAACGTCTATTTGATATTGTATTGACCAGCGTGGGCGCGTCATTGTTAAGCCCGCTGATTTTATTCACTTTTTTATTAGTCAAACTTACCTCGCCCGGCCCTGCCCTCTATTGGAGCCAACGGGGTGGGCGCAATAACCAGCTATTTAGCATGCCCAAATTTAGGTCTATGCGCGTGGGCACACCGCAATTGGCGACGCATTTAATGAATCAGCAAGCCAATCCAACCCAGTTTTTAACGCCGGTGGGGAGTTTTATCCGCAAAACCAGTTTGGACGAACTGCCGCAATTGTGGAGTGTGTTGACCGGCGAGATGTCTATTGTGGGTCCACGCCCGGCGCTGTTTAATCAAGATGACTTAATTGCGTTACGCACCCAGTTAGGCGTGCATACCCTAGCGCCGGGGATTACCGGCTGGGCGCAAGTCAATGGTCGTGATGAAATTCCGATTCCACAAAAAGTCGCGCTCGATGCCTATTATCTGGCGCATCAATCATTGTGGCTGGACCTCAAGATCATCGTGTTGACCATAATTAAGGTCGTGCGGCGTGATAACATCACGCATTGATTATTAATTGTTGGCCATGTTCAAACTCCCGCAACGTGTTTTATCCTCGCTGGCTGTGCTGCACGACCTCACAGTGGTCTTGTTGGCTTGGGGCTTGGCGTTTGCATTACGCTTTAACTTTCAGATTCCGGTCAACTTTTACTACTACATCGAACAAAGCTTACCAATCGTCATAATCTTGCATGGCGCTTGTTTCCACTATTTTGGCCTTTACAAAGGCGTCTGGCGCTTTGCCAGCCTGCCTGATCTAAAGCGCATCATGCGTGCGGTAGCGGTGGCGGCATTGCTGTGTGCCAGCTATGCCTTGCTAGTTCATCCCACCATAATTGTGCCGCGCGCGGTGTTGGTGTTAAACCCGGTGCTGTTGGTGTTGAGCATGGGGGGCAGTCGGTTTATTTACCGCGCCTGGAAAGAACGCCGCATGTTTAATCGGGTGGCGTTACAGGGCAAGCCGGTGATGGTGATTGGCGTTGAAGATGCGTCGTTTAACCTGATTAAAGAACTGAGTAAAAGCCCGGATTGGCGGGTGGTGGCCATCATAGACCCGAGCGATCAGCTCGTCGGTCGTGAGATTTTGCATACGCGCGTTGAAGGCGGATT
>JAIXZQ010000250.1 GCA_027489475.1 Methylophilus sp. | reverse complement strand
CTCGATAACTTTATTGTGCTGGAGCCCGAAACACGACAGATTAGCTATAACGGTTTGCTCAAACACATCGAGCAAGGCCTGCAAGCACAACTGCTGAGCCAGGCGGAGATTCCGCCGCCTATTGCCGGTCGTGTCAGCCGTCAGGTCAAGCATATGCCACTGCCGGTGCAAGTCAGCTTAAGGGGCGCAGAAAATCCGCTGTCAACCGCAGCCAGCTGGCAGCAACTGGAGATTGTAACTAACGACCGTCCTGGCTTGCTGGCTAGTATGGCGCTGGTATTTTTGCATGTGGGGGTGGAACTACACACGGCGAAAATCAACACCTTGGGCAACCGTGTTGAAGATAGCTTTTTAATTTCTGGCCGTCAGGGCCAAGGCTTGGCCCCGACGGAACTGGTGGCTCTGCAAGAGGCGCTCAGCCGGTTGTAAGGCTGATGGATAGAGGTTTGAAGGACGATGTAAATACCGCCTTATACTGACTTTATTAGTCAAACTGATAATGCTTGCGCAATGGCTGCGTGACCTCCCAAACACAGTCAAGCCCAGGTTCAAACGTCACTAAATCACCCGCGCCAAATGACACAGGAGCACCCCCTTGTGGCGTCACCGTCACGGCCCCTTCAAGGATATATGCGATTTCTCGGCTACTGTAGTGCCATGGAAAGCGCGAGACTTCTTTTGTCCAGGTTGGCCAATCCGCCACACCCAGCGCGGCCAATTGTGCCGCAGTGGGCTGTTCAACAGTGATCAATGCCATCATCTCTCCTTGTCTGATTGTGAAGGGCTGTATTCATACCCCTCGCTTAAAACCTTGTGCTTACTAGGCTTAAGCCGCATCCGGCACGTCATCAGCAGTAGCCACCACGGCAGCAGGCAAATCGGCCAAACCAGCCAGTGACGCAGACTGTAATTGACTGGCTGACACCGCCTCACCTTCCACTGCAGCGGGCAAAGCCCGTGTGGCCGTGGCTGACGCGACGACGGTGGCGCGATAGCCCAAACTAAAAGCACCGCGCGCCGTCGAGTTGACACACATATGCGTCATAAAGCCAACCAGAATCAACTGCTGGATGCCCAACGCTTTGAGTTGAGCATCCAACGTGGTTTCTGTAAACGCATTTGGGTAGTGTTTAGTAATCACGGGCTCGCCTGCCTGCGGGGTCAGCAGCGACACAATCTGACCCATCGGGCTGTTGATATCATAAGGGCTGCCAGCGCCTGCATCATGCTGGATATGAAATATCGGTCTACCGGCTTGTCTAAAGCGATCAAGCAGCTGCTTACATTGCGCCAAAGCAGGGGTGACCCCTTCAAGCTGCATCAGGCCTTCGGTATATGTGTTTTGTGCATCAATGATAATCAGTGCAGACTGCGCGATGGGGGTAGCGGTCGCTGGCAGACCCACCAAGCTACGTAACGTTATCGGGGCGGACATCTGAATCTCCTCAGGGTTAAGTGTTCACAGCGCATTCTAAACAGGTTTTGACAGCAGACAGCAATGACAGATGCAAAGAATGATTAATATCAATACAATAAAAAACCCTGTCTAACAGACAGGGTTTTCAATGTCACACTTTGCAAGCATGCAGCGACAGGGCTAGTGGTCGCTGGCGGCTACAACAAATTAAAAGTGTTTGTAGTGTTTTTTCAGTTGTTTAACCACTTCCCACTGTGATTTCAGGCCTTTTGGAAACTCTACATAGTCACCGGCTTTGATGGTCACGGTTTCGCCACCTTGTGGGGTCACTTTGAATTCGCCTTCGAGTACGTAAGCTTTTTCAGTCATGGTGAAATCCAATGGGAACTTGGATGGAGGGCAATCCCAGATATTCCAGCTAGACACACCCAGAGATTGCAGTTTCTCTTGAGATGGGTTGCTATCGATGATGATTTGAGTCATGACGAATCCTTGCAATGATAAAGGTTGATGTAATAAAAAACGTGAAAATCAGAATGCTTGTTTTAGACAAGCAAATGCCGCACATCGGCGGCATTTAAAAATTTGGCGGAAGAGGTGAGATTCGAACTCACGGAGGGCGTGAACCCTCGACAGTTTTCAAGACTGTTGCATTAAACCGCTCTGCCACTCTTCCGATGTCACTACACAGGTTATACGCCAACTGGAGTTTTGATTAACCCAGTGTTGAATGCACCTATGGCACCTTTGTTTGCTTAAATAATGCAGTACATAGCGCATGCATCAAGTAAGAAAGCGCGCATTATAACAAACAATCAGTCATCTGGAAGCGTTATTCCGGGAAAAAGTACCTCGTTAAAGCCAAATTTGGTCAAATCTCTGATACGCATGGGGTAAAGAATACCAAATAAATGGTCGCATTCGTGTTGCACCACGCGGGCATGAAAGCCACTCACCGTGCGGTCTATCACCGCCCCTTGTGGATCTTTGCCTTGATAGCGGATATGCGTATAGCGTGGCACCCAGCCGCGCATTCCGGGCACAGACAGACAACCTTCCCAGCCTTCATCTTCTTCGTTGCTCAGGGGGGTGATAACTGGATTAATCAGAATGGTAAACGGCACCTGCTCCGCATCGGGGTAGCGCGGATTGCTGCCAACGCCAAACATGACGACCTGCAAGCTGACCCCGATTTGTGGCGCTGCAATGCCCGCACCTTGCATGTGCGCCATGGTGTCCTGCATATCTTGAATCAGCGCATACAATTCAGGCGTATCAAACGCCGTCACCTGCGCAGCCGTTTGGTATAACACAGGCTCGCCCATTCTGAGTACCGGTTTTACTGCCATGACCGTATTCCTTGATTACGCTTCTGCTGCACAGTCGTTTTCTGACAGATACTGTGCAATCACTTGCCGCACTTTATCCATGGTGTGTTGCAACAACGGCATGACTTGTTCAAATTGAATCGCCTGCGCACTGTCACCGCGCCCGGCGGCAAAGTTGGCCACAGGGCACAAGGCCGCATAAGACACGCCCAACTCACGCGCCAGCACGGCCTCCGGCATGCCTGTCATGCCGACCACGGTGGCACCATCGCGCTCGTAGCGGTCAATCTCAGCCGCGGTTTCTAATCGCGGGCCTTGTACGCAGGCATAAATGCCGCCATCCACCAGCCGCACACCCACATCCTTGGCCGCTTGCAAACAACGGCTACGCATGGGCTGTGAATAGGGCTGGGTAAAATCAATATGCCGCACAGGCAACTCTACGCCATCGTGATAGGTGTTGTTACGCCCATAGGTGTAATCCAGGATTTGATTGGGCAGCACAATATCGCCGGGATACAAGCCATCACTGATGCCCCCCACCGTGGCAATTGCCAACAGGTCGCACACGCCTACTGAATGCAGCGCCCATAAGTTTGCCCGGTAATTCACCGCATGCGGCGGAATGGTGTGACCGCCCCCATGCCGGGCTAAAAATACCACTTCTTTGCCATTGATTTCCCCAAATACCAACGGTTGCGAGGGTTCGCCATATGGGGTTCTTACAATTTGACGACGGGAGATATTCAGATTGTCTAAGGCGGTTAATCCAGTACCGCCGATAATGCCTAACATACTACTTCCTTTGCGAGACGCGCTGAGGCGTACGTTGTGTGATTTCAAGACGTAAGCGTATCATGGATTTATGGCATACTTAAGCCATGCATGCCTATACCAAGCCATCCGATACCGCCGTTGATCTGCGGTTGGCGCACACCCATTACGAAAACTTTCCGGTTGCCTCGTGGTTATTGCCCAAAGCGCTGCGTCAAGCGGTGGCCATCATCTACCAATTTGCCCGCACGGCTGACGATATCGCCGACGAAGGCAATGCACCTGTTGCTGAACGCTTGGCGGCCTTGCAAGCTTATGAAGATGAGCTGTTACTGATACAAGCGTATATACGCCCCGCCACGCCATTATTTATTGCCTTAGAAGCGGTTATCCGCGCTCACCATCTCGAGGTGCAGTTATTTCTCGATTTGCTCGATGCCTTTAAGCAAGACGTGGTGCAAACCCGCTATCAACAATTTGACGAGGTGCTCAGCTATTGCCGCCGCTCGGCCAACCCCGTGGGTCGGCTGATGCTGCAACTGTATGGCTGCGATACCCCACAGCATAGGCTGTGGTCTGACCAGATTTGTACCGCGCTGCAATT
>JAIXZQ010000144.1 GCA_027489475.1 Methylophilus sp. | reverse complement strand
CCAGCAGCGTTTTCAAATCATACAGACTGGCCTCGGCCTGCACCCAAGCCGGCAGGCTACAGGCAAGGCATAGAATGCTGGTGAATAATGGCCTTCGAAGAGGTGCAAACATAATCTTCCTTACAGTGGGGTGTCCGCGAACAGACAACAGTCTTGGTCTTGCAGGGCGCATGTCAGGGAGTGCCGTATCCACACATCGTGCAATGCGACACGCACAACATCAAGCGTAGGATACTTGCGGCGGCCGTTCTAACCAATAGGGGGCTAGCCGCATATAAAGATGACATTGAAAGTCAGGTGAGATATGGGTTGCGCTGGGTAAGGGATAACTAAAGCCGGGTAACAACAGTTTATCCACATCGACTTCAGCTAAATTGAGCAGGTCTTGCTGGCTAAGCGGCGCACTGTCATCTTGAGAAAGCTGATCATCCAGCACACAGTTCTCACAGTTAAGTGAACTGCCAGCTTCTATTAAAGAAGTGGCGACTGCAGGTTCGGCCGCAATGGTTTGCAAAGCAAAGAGCACGCAAACAACATGTAATAAGTAGAGTAACTTTTTCATTGGTCAATCACATCTGTCAGGCTAAGGTTTAGCAATATCCATACCACGTGCAAAAGCAGCCAGACAGCTTGATTTTTTAGGTTGTCGCGCCAGATTGGCACGCAGTCGGGCGACATCCACGAGAGATTGCACCATAAATGTGCAAACACCACGGTCACATTATAGGGGATGTGACCGTGGTGTCAAAGGCTGATTGTATTAAGCAGAAATGGCTTCTTCTTTGAAAATCAGCTGAATCTGCTCTTGGTCGTCGATATCAATATGTACTTGACCACCGTCGCTGAGTCGGCCAAACAATAGCTCATCAGCCAAGGCTTTACGTATGGTGTCTTGTATCAGTCTGGCCATTGGGCGAGCACCCATCAATGGGTCAAAGCCTTTTTTGCCCAGATAAGCTTTCAAGGCATCGCTAAAGGTGACATCGACTTTTTTCTCATGCAGCTGGTCTTCGAGTTGCATCAAGAATTTATCCACCACTCGCAAAATCACATCCTGATTCAGCGCACTGAACGATACCGTGGCATCTAGACGGTTTCGGAACTCCGGGCTAAACAGACGTTTCAGGTCTGCCGCTTCATCAGTACTGTCTTTGCTGTTGGTAAAGCCGATGCTGGACTTGGACAGGTTTTCTGCGCCCGCATTGGTGGTCATGATGATGGTCACGTTACGGAAGTCCGCTTTACGGCCATTGTTATCGGTCAAGCTGCCGTGGTCCATGACTTGCAGCAGGATATTAAAGATATCTGGATGCGCTTTTTCAATCTCGTCCAGCAACAAGACGCAATAGGGCTGTTTGGTGACCGCTTCGGTCAACAGGCCGCCTTGATCAAAACCGACATAGCCCGGCGGCGCACCAATCAGACGAGACACCGCATGGCGTTCCATGTATTCCGACATGTCAAAACGCAACAGTTCTATGCCTAAAACATAAGCCAGTTGTTTGGCGACTTCGGTTTTGCCTACCCCAGTTGGGCCAGCAAACAAGAAGCTACCAATCGGTTTGTTGCCATTGCCCAAACCGCTGCGCGCCATCTTAACCGCCGAGGCTAACACCTCGATGGCTTTGTCTTGACCGAACACCACCGCCTTGAGGTCGCGTTCTAGAGTTTTGAGTGCGTTGCGGTCATCGCTAGAGATATTTTTTGGCGGAATCCGTGCAATCTTGGCAATGATGTCTTCAATCTCTTTGTTGCCGATGACTTTTTTCTGTTTGCTCTTAGGCAAAATACGTTGCGCAGCGCCGGCCTCATCAATCACGTCAATCGCTTTGTCTGGTAAATGTCTGTCGTTGATGTATTTCGCAGACAACTCGGCAGCCACCGTCAGCGCACTGGCGCTATATTTAACGCTGTGGTGTTGCTCAAACTTGGACTTCAGGCCTTTCAAAATTTCAATGGTTTCGGCCACACTGGGCTCTTGCACATCGATTTTCTGAAAACGGCGTGACAAGGCATGGTCTTTTTCAAAAATACCGCGGTATTCTTGATAGGTGGTGGCGCCTATGCATTTAAGCGAACCGTTAGAAAGCGCAGGTTTAAGCAGATTGCTGGCATCCAAAGTGCCGCCGCTGGCAGAGCCTGCGCCAATCAAGGTGTGAATTTCATCAATAAACAAGATGGCATCTGGTTTTTCAGCCAGCTGTTTCATCACGGCCTTGAGGCGTTGTTCAAAGTCGCCCCGGTATTTGGTGCCTGCCAACAGTGCACCCATATCTAATGAGTAAACGGTAGCATTTTCCAGCACTTCGGGGATTTCTTTGCCGACGATGCGTGAGGCCAAGCCTTCGGCAATTGCGGTTTTACCGACGCCCGCTTCGCCCACCAGTAGCGGGTTATTTTTGCGACGACGGCACAGGGTTTGAATCACGCGCTCTAGTTCCAAGCCACGGCCAATCAGCGGGTCAATCTTGCCGGCCAGCACTTGTGCGTTCAGGTTTAGGGTAAAGCTTTCGAGTGCGCCGGTGCTCACACTTTCGCCTTCAGTTTCTTGCTCAGGCGCACTGGATTTTTGTTCGTTTTCAGGGACTTTTGCTACGCCATGGGAGATAAAGTTCACCACATCCAGACGGGTAATCCCTTGTTGATGCAGGAAAAATACGGCATGCGAGTCTTTTTCGCCATAAATGGCGACCAACACATTGGCTCCGGTGACTTCTTTTTTTCCTGAGGATTGTACGTGCAGCATAGCGCGTTGAATCACGCGTTGAAAACCTAAAGTGGGTTGCGTATCCACCTCGTCAGAACCTGCCACCGTAGGGGTATGTTCTTCGATGTATTGTGTTAACTCATTACGCAAGGTATCAAATTTGGCGCCGCAGGCCCGTAAGACTTCTGCTGCGGTGGGATTATCCAGCATAGCCAATAACAGATGCTCAACCGTAATCAATTCGTGACGCTTCTGTCGCGCGTCCATAAACGCCATATGCAGGCTTACTTCAAGTTCTTGAGCAATCATGATGACTTTCCTTAATACGCAACACTACAAAAAACGCAGAAACAACAAACTATTTCAAAAACTGGTACGGCAGACCTGCACCATCCGCATGCGGCTGGATTCGGCAGGGGGTAACTCCTCCGTCTGAACCACGCTAGGTGGGCTGGGTAGCCTAGAGCGCTAGTCGAGACAAAGAACATTTATAGTATACTATCATTTGACACTCTGGCACGATTGCAAGGAATGTGCAGGCTTTTGCCACATATTCAACGAATCAGCGGGCTCCCTCAACGGCGTACAGCACTTAGGCCGGTTCAATCACACATTGCAGCGGGTGTTGTGCCTCGCGCGCGGCTTCCAACACCAAATGCATTTTGGTCTCTGCAATGTCGTGCGGATAGACCCCGCACACCCCCATGCCCTCAGTATGCACTTTGAGCATGATTTGGGTGGCTTGTTCACGCGACTTGTTAAAAAATCGCTCTATGACAGCCACTACAAACTCCATGGGGGTATAGTCGTCATTGAGCAGCATGACTTTGTAAAGCTCAGGAGGTTTGGGTTTGGCAACCTGGGAGGCCAGGGCTAAATCACCTTCACGCTTGGGTCTTACCATGGTTTTTTGTCACCTGTGTTATGGCCTATTTTGCGCCTTGTATGAAAAATTTCAAGTGCTGCTGGCAGCGGCAAGCTGCAGGTTATGGATATATTTTGACTCTTTTGACGATACGGTCTTGCGCTTCGAGAATTTCCAGTTTGTGCGCCCCCATTTTAAAACTGGTATTGGGTTCTGGAATATCCTCAAAGTGTTCAATAATTAAGCCGTTCAATGTGCGTGGACCATCGGTTGGCAAGGAGAGTTTCAATTTGCGATTGAGGTCACGCAACAAGCTGCTGCCATCGACCAACCAGCTACCATCCTCAAATTGATGAAAGTGGTTGGCATGGTTGGGTGATTGCGTGGTGAATTCACCCAATACTTCTTCGAGAATATCATCCAGCGTTAACAAGCCCTTAAATTCGCCATACTCATCAACCACCAATGCAATGCGCTCATGGTGTTTTTGAAACTGTTGTAACTGCGTGTACAACGGGGTGCCAGCCGGAATGTAATAGGGCAAGGTCATCGCCGCCTGCAATAAGGATTTGCTGGGCACCTGACCGCTATGAAAGTCACGTAACAGCGGTAAAACCTTACGCACATGCAACACGCCAACAATCTCTTCTTGATCGCCCTCACGCACCGGTAAGCGGGCATGATGACTATGCGTCAGTTGCTCCATAATCTGCGCAATCGGATGGTCCAGGTCTATAAACTCGACCAGGGTGTGTGCTGTCATCACATCATCGACGATGATGTCTTCAAGGTCCAGCAGATTTAACAAAATGGTCCGGCTTTGAGACGGAATATATTGCCCGGCATCGCTGACAATGCTGCGCAGTTCTTCGGGGGTGACCGAGGGGGTCTGCTCATTAAAGTTAACGCGCACCCCTAGCAATTTGAGAAATGCCCGCACAAACAGGTTTACAAACCAGACGACAGGGTTGAACAGCCACAACAAAGGATACAACAAATAGCTACAGGCATAGCCTAGCTTGTCGGCATGGGCTGCGGCGATGACTTTTGGCGAGATTTCGCTAAACACCAAAATGGCAAACGTGATGGCCAATGAGCCAAACATCAGCACGTAATCGCCCTCACCGAATAAGCGCTCGGTAATGACGACCTCTAAGGTGGACGAGGCAACAATACACAAGGTATTGCCTAACAAGATAGCCCCTAGCGTTTTGTCGGTTTGTGCAATCAAACGGCTGGCGAGCCGCGCACCACGATGACCCTCTTTGGCCAAATGCCGCATCCGATAGCGGTTGAGCGACATCAGGCTGGTTTCGGCAATAGAAAAGAACGCTGTAAACGACAGCAGCAGGAGCAGCAGACCAATCTGCCAGCTTAAGGGAATGTTGTCCAAAGGAGGGTGTTAAAAAACAAGAAGCCACTAGTGTACCCACCAGTGGCTAAAAATCAAGCAAGACTGTGGCTATGCAATGTTGCCCTTATGGCGCAACCGCAGCTTCGTCTTCTTTTGGTTTTTTCTCGCTGTCGCCAATCAGGTTGGCGCGGCTGACACCCAGCCACATGGCGATAGGGCAGGCCACTAACACCGAAGAATAAATACCGAACAGAATACCGATGGTTAGCGCCAGTGAAAAGTTGTGCAAGGTTTCACCGCCAAAAAACAACATAGAGCAGACCATGGTTTGTGTCATCAAATGGGTGATGATGGTGCGCGACATGGTGCGGGTAATGGCATTATCAATGACTTGAATGGCGCTTGCTTTGCGCATTTTTTTGAAGTTTTCGCGCACCCGGTCAAACACCACAACGGACTCATTCACCGAGTAACCCAATACCGCCAAAATCGCTGCCAGCACAGTGAGGTTAAACTCCCACTGGAAAAAAGCAAAAAAGCCCAAAATGATAATGACGTCATGCATGTTAGCGATGATGGCTGCCACCGCAAACCGCCATTCAAAACGCATCGCTAAGTAGCCCATGATGCCAGCGCAGACCAAGAGCAGCGCCAAAGCCCCGTTTTCATACAACTCTTCACCCACTTGCGAACCTACAGATTCTACGCGACGCACTTCTGCGCCTGCATCGGCTGATTTGAGCGCGCCGGTGATTTTTTCGGACAGTTGCGCAATGGATAATTCTTTTTTCACTGGCAGGCGAATCAGCACGTCTTGGCTAGAGCCAAAATTTTGTACCGTGACATCCTTAAGGCCGACGCCATCCATGACGCTACGAATCTGCTCGATATTGGCCGCGTTTGGATAATGCACTTCCATGACTGTGCCGCCGGTAAAGTCGACGCCATAATTCAAACCGCGGTGCAGCAAAAAGAAAATCGCCAGCACGAACGTAATCAGCGAGATTGAGGTGGTGAGACGCCCGTAACTCATAAACGGGATGTCTTTTTTAATTCTAAATAATTCCATAATGTGTTCTCACAAGCGGCAGAGTCTAGTCAGCAGACAGGTCAACGGGACGAT
>JAIXZQ010000204.1 GCA_027489475.1 Methylophilus sp. | reverse complement strand
GCTCAAACAGTTATATCAGCCCGGCTACGACTATGCCAAGGCAGGCATCACCCTGAGTGAACTGGTGCCCACGCATGCGATACAACAAGACCTGTTTGTTAGCGCGCCCGCAGCCAGCAAAGCGTCACAACTGATGGCCACCTTAGATCAGATTACCCGTAAGATGGGCCGCGCCACCATCCGGCTCGCCAGTGAAGGCTTGGGGCAACCATGGAAAATGAAACAAACCCGCAAAAGCCAGAGCTACACCACGCACTGGGAGCAGTTGCTTGCGGTGGACTGACACACCGCTCAGCCCAGTATTTAAAGGCCAGACAAGCCGCGATTGATGGCTTGATGCTGACCCGATTTAGGGGGAGTCGCGGCGGCTTCAGGCTGTGCAGGCGTGGCTATCGTCGTCGGCATCTCAGCGACTGGGGTTGCGGCTGAAGTTGCCACGGGCGCTGACGCGGCAGCGGGCGTCGCGGCAGCATCTAAACTGAGCTTGGCAAAATCACCCATTAATTGAATCTTGGCCTCTTTGCGCAAGGTATCCAAGGTTTCTTTTATACGCTGTTGCTGCCCCGCATTAAGCAGATACTGCTTAATCACCGGTTGCGCATTGTTCAAATCTACCGGCTGACGTTCAACCTTAGCCAAAAAGAGCAACACCAAGGCCTGACCATTGTTGACGGCCAAGGTATCATTGACCTGCAATTTGTTGAGCTTAGCCAACAACTCAAGCGGTAATTGCTCAGCGGCTTTTTTCAGCGTGTTGACATTAAATTTAAAGCCGTGGCTTTGCAGCCACTGGGCAATCTCTTCAGCGGATTTGGCATGCTCAATGCCAGCCTGAATCTCTGCTAAGCGGGCCGCGCCCTCCTGCACCGCAAACTCCTGAATCAGGTAGAGGTTACGCTCGCTAAACAGCTCTGGATGCGTGTCAAAAAACGCTTTGATTTCATCGCTGGTGGGCGGCAATTGTTTGGCCGCCACTTTTTGCATATAGGCTTGCGCCAGCAATTGCTGACGGTTGGCTTCTATCAGTTGCAGCACATTCGGGTCACGGTCCAGCTTTTCATCTATCGATTTTTGCTTCAACAGCTCTAGGTCTACCATTTGACGCAACAGCTTTTCTGAGGCAGGTTTGACCTGTGCCGGCTCCAGCTTGCCTAGTTTGGATAAAGCCAAATTCAGTTGATGTACCGTAATTTCGCTACCATTAACCTTGGCCACCACTTGGGTTGCGCCTTGGCTCGCCTCGTCATGTTTGCTACAGGCCGCCAAAACGCTTAACAGTGCGACCCCAATCCAACCGCTTGCTTTCATGTTGTTCCTCGATGTCAAAATTAAAGTGTCCCTAGCAAACCTATTCGGCCTGCGGGGATTAATGTGGCGTGGCGTTCGTATCCAGCTTATTTTCTAACAAGGTGGTGTGCTTGCCCTGCACAATGTTTTCTAGTTCAACCCGCTTGAGTTGCAACACCGGCTCCGCCCGAAATACTTTTTGCAACGCGGTAGCATTTTCTTGAAGCTGAATCAGCTCGAGGCCAGTGGCATATAAGCGCTGATTTTTATCCTCACAGCTTTGCACTTGTTGGTGCGATTGGTTGACCTTGCTCAGCAATACACGCCGTTGCTGCTCATTGACCTCTAACGTCGCTTTGGTTTGGCGCAAGTGCTGTTCGGCGTTTTCAAGCTGTTGTTGCTGCTGTTCTATCTGTGCTTGCTGCTGTTGCACCTGGCTGCTCAAGGTCTGCTTTTCTTGCAACAGGGCTTGTTGTTCAGCTTGCAATTGTTTGAGCTGCTTGGCTTGCGTGACGGTTTTTACCTCTAAGCGTTTCACGGTTTGCGTAGATTCCTCGAGCGACGCGTTGAGTGCTTGCTTCTCCTGCTCATACTGCGCTTGCAAGGCGGCTTTTTCGGTTTCAAAGTCCTGCTTCATCTTTTGCATTAACAAGGCGGCACGTTTTGCCGCTTTGTCCTGTTTTTCGGCGGCCAACAATGGCGCGCTAAGACTCAGAAACAGCAGTCCCATCAGCAAAAAGACTGCATAACGAGGCATGCTAGTCATCATGTTTTCTCCTAGAAGCGACCACTAAAGTCAACCAGCAAGGTATCCACCGAGAATGGCAATCCTGAGATTTCGTCGGTGCTAAAGTAGCGCGCTGTCAGCCAAGCATTTTTACCCAAGCCATATTGCCCACCCACAAAGTAGCCCTTGGCATCGGTACCGCCGAGACGGAAGTTAGAATCACTAAAGCCATCCAGCATGGCATCGGCTTCCAGACGACGGTAGCCGCCAAACACTTGCCAATCATGCAGTTGCTTCATCACCGGATGACCGACCTTGAGTGCAAACTCATAGCCTTCGTTTTCTTCTTTATAGCGGTTGCCGGTGCGACGGAAGATTTCTTGCGCGTCAAAGCCGATGTTTTTGACATAAGCACCGTGTAACAACACATGGACGGGGTCAAACATGGCCAAGTCAATTTCGCCGGTCACATTGATCAGCTGGAATTTAGAGGCCAGTCCACACGGATTGGTCAGGTTAGCGCCGCAGTTATTGCCATTGGCAGCATCCACGCTAAAGGTGTTATTACCTTTTTGACGCCACAGCGGCACGGTGCCTGCATATTTCAGGCTGTTGCCGACAGGGTTGGATTGCCCTTCAACGTTTTTAAAGTCGTAATACGCCACCCCCAATTTCACACTGCTCTGGTTGTTGGCTACCCACTCAATCCCCCCTTGCGCGGCATACAGCCACTTGTCGCGGGCCTTGTTGGTGTCTGAAGATTCAATTTCTTCAATTGGAAACGCGCCCACCGTCGAAAAGAGCTTCCAGTGCTGATTAAGCTGCGGATGGAAATTCGCAGCAAAGCCATCAAACGCTAAATCAGGGTCCCACAGCAAATCGGTCCCCAGTCTGGCGTTGCCGGTAAAAAACGGATTGGCAAAGCGCCCCCCGACCAAGCTTAACCAAGGGGTTGGCTTAGCTTCCAAAAACGCTCTGTCCAGCCCAAAAATAAACTTGCCTTGTGAAAAGCCTTCGGTCTGGTTGGGCGTGACTGGGGTCTGTAATAGGCCGGTGGTGAAACGGATCCCGCCTGTTAACCAATCATTGATTTTAAGATTGGCGCCAAATAAGGCCCGAATCCGCTGACGCTCACGGTCTTCAGTGGAGTTATTCACCACGGCATTGCGGACCTCGGAGGAGGACAACACACCGGGTAAGGCATTGCTGTCAGCAAATTGATCTAATTGATAACGCAAGCGAATATCGCCGGTCCACTCGACACGGTCTATCCACTCTGGGATGCCCAAGCGCTCACCTGCTTTGTAATTCAGCTTTTTCATCACCTCTTGCTCAATTTCTGCACGCATTTCGTTTTTGACATGCTCAGGCACATATTGCACACGAATGGCGCCCGGCTTATTGCTGGCTTTGTCAGTCTGCGCAGTGTTGTCTTTTTGCACCTCAGCTTGCGCCGCGGCTTCTTGCTGGGCTTTTAAGCGGGCTTGTTGCGCCTGTTTTAACAAAGCATCGGCTTTTTCTTTAGACAGCACCCCTTCTTGCACCAGCAGCTCAATCAAGCTCATGGTGGTGGCGCGCATGTCTTCAAGCGATTCACGCTCACCGGCAGCGGCGGGTAACACTGGCGCACTGCACACAGCGGCCATCAGCCAAGGCAGTATCCAAGCGGTCGTTTTAGTTTTCATCGTGGCTCCCACATTCAATGCTTTAATTCTGTTCGTCTATTCAATCGGTGTTTCATGTGTGCGGCCTGCCAGCAAGCCGCAACCCAAGGTGCATATCGTCAGGACATGTTTTTTGACGCCATGCGCACCACCACCTTGCGCGGCATATCTTCTGGGGCCGGCACATTGAGTGGCGGAATCTGCGTTAGCACCTTGCGGATCAGCGCATCAGTGTCTGCATCGCCGCTGCTGTCTATGAGCTCCGCGCGGTCTATCTCGCCTTGCGCGGTTAAAAACACCCGCACATCAACCTGATATTTGGCTTTACTCAAGCGGGTTTCCGCATCCAATGCTTTTTTAATTTGGGCATCCACCTTGTTGGTAAACCAAGCAAAGGCCGCCATATTTTTCTTGCCGCCAATTTTGGGGCCGGTGGTCACATCGCCGCCCTTGTATTCGTTGTTGACTGCCCCTGCCTGAAACGGACTCGGACCATCGCCCGTGGCGCCTTCCATCTTTAAGGCTTCTGCCGGCGGCGCTTCAACCGGCTTAGGCTCAGGCGCTTTAGGCATTTCTTTCGGCTGCTCTTTGGGCGTTTCTTTCGGCGGCTCTTTAGGCGGCGGCGGAGGGGGCGGTGGCGGCGTATCCGGAATCAGCTTGACGGTGGTGATTTGTTTTTTTTGTACCGGACCCCCAGAAAACAGTTTTTTCAGGCCATAGCCTATGCCTGCCAATACCGCCAACAACAGCACGGCGATAACAGCGCGTGTTATCCACACTCGTCCAGCCGAAGCGGACGGCGGGGTATCGGCAGAAAATTGCAGTTCAGCCATGGCTTAGGTGCCTATCTTGCCGGTGACTAAACCGACATTTTCAATCTGCAAGCGATTTACCAAATCAATCACGCTGACCACGCCGGCATACGGGGCTTGTGGTTGGCCTTTAATCATGACGTTGAATTTAGGGTCCATGGCTTTGGCTTGATTAAGTTGGGTTTCTAACTCCGCCATGCTGACCCCTACGCCATTGATGGTGAGGCTACCGCCCTGCTGTACCTGCACGATTTTGATGTCGTGTTTTTCAGTGCTCGGTTTGTTTGAGGGCTTGGGCAGATTCATGGTCAGGCCTTGTACGCCTGCGGTGGTCATCAGAATAAATATCACCAACAACACATACGCCAGATCTAGCATGGGCGTGATGTTGATGGTGTCGTAGGGTTGCGCGTCGTTTTGTACTTGCATGACTTACTCCACCACTTTCTTGGTCACCAACCCCACTTCAGTGATATCCAAGCGCTTGCAGATTTCGAGCACCTCAGAGACCTTTTCATAGTGGGCCGCAGCATCGCCCTTGAGCACCACCGGCAGCTCAGGGTTGCCACTTTTAAATTGCGCCAAGCGTTGTTCTAGCTGCGCCATATCCACCGGAAACGCATCCAGATAAACACTGCCATCACTGGTGACGGTGATGGCGCGCATTTGTGGTTTGGCCAGCGCCGCAGAGTTGACGGTATGCGGCATCTCAACTTTGACGCCCTGCACCGATGCGGTGGTCATGATGATAAAAATCACCAGCAATACATACGCCAAGTCCAACATGGGCGTAATGTTGATTTCGTCGTAAAGCTGGTTCTCTTCTTTGACGCCTTCTGACATCGTCGTCGCCTTATTCCTTGCCGTACAGCTCGGCTGTACGCGTGATAAATTCGTCGACGAAAATCTGCATGGCGATGGTGATGTTTTTCACCCGACTGGCTAAATAGTTGTAGCCAAACAGCGCCGGAATCGCCACGCCTAAGCCGGCCACCGTGGCCAGCAAGGCCGCCGCAATCCCCGGCGCAATGGCGTTCACATTGACATCACCGGCCGCCGCAATCGCAGCAAAAGTAATCATCACCCCGACCACTGTGCCCAGCAGCCCCAAAAATGGGCCGCCCGAGATAGCGATGGTCAATAGCACCATCAGGCTGTTCATGCGCTGCGTTTCGCGCACCAGGTCGGCATCCACCGCCGCTTTAATGGCGTCAATAGAAGCACCCCCCAACGCCACTTTGCCATCGACTTCACGCTTTTTAATCTCGCGTAAGCCCGCTTTGTAGAGGCCAAATAAACTGGAGTGTGTGTAGTTGCCCGTCTTATCCAGGCTTAATAAATCAGCCGCAGTGGATTGCTGAAAGCGTTTTAAAAACAATGCATT
>JAIXZQ010000080.1 GCA_027489475.1 Methylophilus sp. | reverse complement strand
GGCGCATGCAGTTTAGCAAGCTCAGCGCACCGGCCAGCGAGTAACGGCTGGGCGTAGAACCTAGCGCATGTTGCAAGGGTCGTACACATACGGCCCTTGCAACATGCGCTAGGTTCTACGCCCAGCCGTTACTCGCTGGCCGGTGCGCTGAGCTTGCTAAACTGCATGCGCCCAGCCTGACAATCGACAACAATGGTGTCTTTGGCGGCAAATTGCCCGGCCAAGATCTCACGCGCCAAGGGGTTCTCAATTTCACTTTGGATGGCCCGTTTGAGCGGACGCGCGCCATACACCGGATCAAAGCCAGCATTGGCAATTTCAGATAAGGCAGCGGGTGACACTTCGAGGCCCATATCCATGGTGGCCAAGCGTTTAGCCAACAATTGCAATTGGATGCTGGCAATCGATTTCACATGCGCTTCACCCAGCGCATGGAACACCACCACCTCGTCAATCCGGTTGATAAACTCTGGCCGGAAATGGGTTTTGACCTCGCCCATGACGGCCAACTTCACCACCTGATAATCTTGGTCGGTCATGCTTTGTATCATTTGACTGCCCAAGTTTGAGGTCATGATGATGACGGTATTTTTAAAGTCTACCGTACGGCCTTGCCCATCGGTCAATCGACCATCATCCAGCACCTGCAACAACACATTAAACACATCCGGATGGGCTTTTTCTACCTCGTCCAGCAGCACCACTGAGTAGGGTTTGCGACGCACGGCTTCGGTCAGCGTACCGCCTTCTTCATAGCCAACATAGCCCGGCGGCGCGCCTATCAGGCGTGACACCGAGTGTTTCTCCATAAACTCACTCATGTCTATGCGCACCAAGTGGTCTTCACTGTCAAACAAAAAGCTGGCCAAGGCCTTACATAGCTCGGTTTTACCGACCCCAGTTGGCCCTAAAAACAAAAAGCTACCATAAGGCCGGTTAGGGTCACTCAAGCCGCTGCGCGAACGGCGGATGGCATCAGACACCAGCCGCACAGCTTCATCTTGCCCCACCACGCGGGCGTGCAGGCGATCTTCCATCTGCAACAATTTTTCGCGCTCACCCGTCATCATCTTGCTGACTGGAATCCCGGTCGCCCGGCTGACCACTTCGGCAATTTCATCAGCACCGACTTCGGTGCGCAGCATTTTTGGTTGCATCGCACCATGGGCCTCGGCGTTCGAGGCTTGCTTCAGCTGCGCTTCGAGTTGCGGCAGTTTGCCGTACTGTAATTCAGACACGGTCTGCCAGTCCCCTTTGCGCTTGGCGGCTTCCATTTCAAGCTTGACCTTTTCAATCAGCTCTTTGACGCCGGCCGAGCCTTGCACCGCGGCTTTTTCAGCCTTCCAAACCTCTTCGAGGTCGGCATACTCTTTTTCCAGCTTGCTGATTTCCTCCTCAATCAAGGTAAAGCGTTTTTGACTGGCCTCGTCTTTTTCGCGACGCACCGCTTCACGTTCAATTTTCAGCTGTATCAACCGCCGATCCAGCTTGTCCATGACCTCGGGCTTGGAGTCTATCTCCATCTTGATGCGCGAGGCGGCTTCATCAATCAAATCAATCGCTTTATCTGGTAAAAAGCGGTCTGTGATGTAGCGATTGGACAGCTCAGCCGCAGCCACAATGGCGGGGTCGGTGATTTCTACGCCATGGTGCAACTCATATTTTTCTTGCAACCCGCGCAAAATCGCAATGGTCGCCTCGACACTGGGTTCATCGACCAGCACTTTTTGAAAGCGGCGCTCAAGTGCGGCATCTTTTTCAATATATTTACGGTATTCATCCAAGGTGGTCGCGCCCACACAATGCAGCTCGCCACGCGCCAAGGCAGGCTTAAGCATATTGCCCGCATCCATGGCGCCTTCGGATTTACCGGCGCCAACCATGGTATGAATCTCGTCAATAAACACGATGGTCTGGCCTTCATCCTGCGCCAGCTCTTTGAGCACGGACTTTAGCCGTTCTTCAAACTCGCCCCGGTATTTGGCGCCCGCCAACAAGGCGGCCATATCCAGACTCAAAACTTTTTTATTTTTCAGCGAGTCTGGCACCTCGCCATTCACAATCCGTTGCGCCAAGCCCTCGACGATAGCCGTTTTACCAACCCCAGGCTCACCAATCAGCACAGGGTTGTTTTTGGTACGGCGCTGCAACACCTGAATGGCGCGACGAATTTCATCATCACGACCAATCACCGGGTCTAACTTACCGGCGCGCGCCCGCTCGGTCAGGTCTAAGGTATATTTTTTCAAGGCTTCGCGCTGGCCTTCAGCCTCTTGGCTATGCACCGCTTCGTTGCCACGCACCGCCTTAATGGCTTGTTGCAAAGCCGATTTATTCAGGCCATGTTGTTTGAGCAAGTGGCCGGTCTGGCCTTTGTCATCCGCCAAAGCCAGTAAAAATAATTCACTGGCGATAAAGCTGTCGCCTTGTTGTTGCGCCAGTTTGTCGGTAATGTTGAGCAGGTTGTTGAGATCACGCGAAATCGTGACTTCGCCACTGTTCTCGCTGATTTTGGGCAACGCATTCACCGCCTGTTGCAAGCCTGATTTGAGAGCAGGCAACTGTACGCCTGCGCGAGTCAGCAAGGCGGCGACACCGCTGTCGTCTTGATTCAGCATCGCCAGCAGTAAATGTGGCGCTTCTATCGTTG
>JAIXZQ010000182.1 GCA_027489475.1 Methylophilus sp. | reverse complement strand
GAGTGGTTGGGGCAGTCTATCAGCATGGCGGCATTGCTGGCGCTCGGTGAGCGTCGTGGCAAAAATCTGTTACGTGGCTGGTTTCAGCAACGCCAACTGGCCATGCCCTCCACCGAGCGACTGGAGGACTACTGGCAGCAATTGGTTAATGTGAAGCCGCATCGCTATTTGCATTTGCCGTTAGAGGCGGCCGGTGGCGCTCAACGCGCCTATTTGCATCATTATCAGCTGCGTTTGTATTGCGTACGTAAACCCTCAGCTTTGTCTGCTAGCCCATTCATTTGGAAGGGGGAGCAGTCTCAGGTGTGGGGTTCATGGCAGGTGCAGATGTCCGTACAAAAGGGCAAGGGGATTGCGCTGGCGCGGTTGGGCGTTTCTCCGGCAGCCATTACGTTACACAGACGTTATGCGCAACCGTTAATGCCCGCCGAGGGGATACACCTTGTGTTGCATGCCCGCACGGGCGGCGAATTGTTGCAACCAGACGCCAAACGTCCACGTCGAGAACTTAAAGTGTTGTTTCAACAGGCGGCTGTCCCACCTTGGCAGCGTGCCTATTATCCACTGGCCTCCGTAGAAACCACGGGGGAACCCGCCCAGCGTACTTTGGTCGCGCTAACCGGCTTGGCAGTGGATGCGGCATGGCAGCCTGGTCGCAATGCCTATGGGTTGGTCATCAATCTGGCCCCGCGCGACGAAGACTCATATCATTAAACTACCCTTGTGCCGTATTGAGAGGCGGCGCTATTGAAAGACCCTCACTCCAAAAACCTGCTTATCTGGTTCATTTAACCGTCAAAGGAGTGGTATTATGGTTGTAAACAACCACCAATCGTATTGGCATTGTGGTTATTTACAACCAATAGTAACCAGTGTCATCAAGCTGTTGTTCTCCAGTTGATTGATTTAAAACATCTTTTCCTCCATGTGCTGATTGGTACATTTTTTGCAGTCCTGTGCTGAGCGCATCTTAAGATGCACGTATAAATAAGCATTAGAGGATAAGGATCACAACATTATGAAAAAACACAGTGTCAAGCCATTGTTGCTGGCAATTGTTTCAGCCTACTCTGCCCAAGCAGCCTGGCTACATGCCGAAGAAGCATTAAAGTTGGATAAAGTTGAGGTTTACTCGACCACCCCTATTAAGGGCATCGGCCTACCACTGTACAAAGTGCCTGCCAATATTCAGATGGCCAATCCAACCGCCATCAATAATCAGAGTGGGGTGTCTATCGCCGATTATATGAATAACAACATGCAAGGCGTAACTGTCACCGAGTTGGGCGGCAACCCATGGCAGCCCGAGATTAATTTCCGTGGCTATTCTGCTTCATCTTTGCTAGGTAACCCACAAGGCCTCTCCACCTATATCGACGGCGTGCGTGTCAACGAACCGTTTGGGGATATCACCTCATGGGACAAAATCCCTAGTTTTGCCATTGGCAATATGCAGTTGGTGCCTGGCTCTAACCCGTTATACGGCCTGAATACCCTAGGCGGCGCTATTGCCATCCAGACCAAAAGTGGCCGTGACAACCAAGGCGCTGCATTGGAATATGAGGCGGGTTCTTGGGGACGTCAACGTGCACTGGCAGAATATGGTGGCGTCTCAAAAGATGGCTCTGTGGACTACATGATTGGCTTTCAGCACACCACTGAAAATGGCTGGCGTAAATTTTCACCTTCACATGTCAATCAATTGTTTGCCAAAACCGGCTGGCAAAGTGAATCAACAAAGCTAGACTTAACTTACATTGGCTCAGATAACCGATTGATCGGTAACGGATTAACCCCTGAAATTCTGCTTAGTGGCGACCGCGATCAAATTCATACCCGCCCTGACATTACCAACAATTACTCGCATTTCTTAGCCTTAAACGGTAGCCACTGGTTGAACAGTGACACCATGCTGTCTGGCAACATTTACTATAAAAAATCTAACCGTAGAACAGTCAACGGCGATGGCTATGAAAACGCTGCTAGTGACGGTAGTCCACTCGAAAACTACAGTCAATTTGGCACTTGTGACGCCGAGGCGGGTGAACCTGAGTGTCAGGTAATTGGGTCAGTGCTTAACCGCACCAATACCAAACAGGATACTTACGGTGCAACCGGGCAAGTTACATTCAATCAGGATTTTTTAGGTAAAGAAAACCAGTTCGTGGTCGGCGCAGGCTATGATTACAGCCTTATTCGCTTCAAACAATCTGAGCAAGTGAATATCGGTGAGGTTGATGGTGACTTTAGTGCGCTTACACCAAGTGATGTAGTTTTTGATGCAACGCGTGCACCAGTTACCTCTGGTGATGGTGCGCTGGGTCAACGCCAAACTACTGGCCTGACAGGCAAGCAGTATACTGCACGCCTGTTTGCCAACGATACGTTATCCATTAATGAGTTCTGGCACTTAAATGCGGGCGCCAGCTGGAATTTCACGCGCGTGGACAATACCGATACCTTGCGCGGCCCAGCTTCACCTGCCAACAACTTTGACAGTTTGACGGCTAAAGACAGCTATACACGCTTAAATCCAACAGTGGGCCTCACCTTTACGCCTAGTAAAACACTGACCATGTATGGTTCTTACAGTGAATCTAGCCGTGCGCCGACTTCGATTGAATTGGGTTGTTCTAACCCAGCCTCCCCTTGTCTGTTGCCAGCGGCCTTGGCAGATGACCCACCGTTAAATCAAGTGGTAGCAAAAACCTATGAATTTGGTGGCCGTGGTCAATTAACAGACACCGTGTTCTGGAATGCAGGCGTATACCATGCCGTCAACCATGATGACATTCAGTTTACAGCCGCCAATGCACAAAACGGTGCAGGCTATTTCAAAAACGTGGGTCGTACCAAACGTCAAGGCATTGATATAGGCTTGAATGGGGTCATTGACCAATTTAAGTGGAATGCCTCATATAGCTTTGTCGATGCCACCTATGACACCGATGTAGAGTTTGCCAACGGTTCTAACTCATCAGGCGTGGATACCAATGGTGTGATTACCGCGAGAGCAGGGGATAGATTACCCGCGATTCCACAACACCAGCTCAAGCTGCGCGGACAATATGCAGTCACTCCACAGTGGAACATTGGTGCCAACGTGGTTGGGTACTCTGACCAATTTGTGTTTGGTAACGAAAACAATGCACACCGTGCTAATAGCGCATGCGTAGTTGGAGCCCAATCTGGTTCAGATGTTTGTGCGCAAGGGCGTGGCAGAATTAGTGGCTATTTTATTGTGAACCTCGACAGTCAGTACAACTTTGGCAATGGCTGGAAAATGTTTGCGAAAGCCACCAATATCTTTGACAAAGAGTACAACATTGCTGGTCGTTTAGCTGAAACCTTGTTTGATGCCAGCGGTAATTTTGGGTCTGAAAGCAAAGTGTTAAGTCTATTGCCAGGCGCACCACGTGCTGCGTGGTTAGGTTTCCGCTACGAGTTTGGCGCTAAAAAATCATTGGCGGCCTACGACAACGACTAAGGTCAGTGTGTAAGAAATCTGTGGATTAAAACCCTGTGTGTTTTAATCCACTTTTTTGTTAATCTTTGAGGGAATCTGTGTGCTGAACCAACTTGCCCATCATGAGATGCCTATGCTGATGACACTCAAGAAAAAAATCTTGCTGGTTGAAGATGAAGCCTTATTTGCGCGCGCAGTGGTCAAGCGTTTGCAAAAGGCCGGCTTTGAGTGTGAGCATGCAGAGTCATTGCATGATGCACGCTTGTTGGTAAAGCAATTTGAGCCCGATATGGTGTTGTTGGATATGCGCCTGCCTGATGGCAATGGTCTTGACCTCTTGCCTGAGTGTGTGGCCCGTCATATCAGCACCATTGTCATGACTGCATTTGGTGAGGTGTCTGACGCAGTCAATGCCATCAAGCTGGGCGCGCTCGACTATCTGAAAAAGCCGATTGATCTCGAAGAATTATTACTGATTATTCAAAAAAACGAGAAAACCACAGAGCTGCAAACCAGCTTGGATTATTCGCGTCAGCGCAATGCAGTGTCGAATGAATCAGTGCAATTGATTGGTGAGAGCGCGGCCATGCAGAGCGTGCGTCAGCAAATTGCACGGATAGCGCAACTGAGTGCGCTAAGTGATGCGGTGCAACCTACCGTGTTGATTACTGGCGAAACCGGGACGGGCAAGGATGTGGTGGCGCGTTATCTGCATGCCAATTGCGTCAATCACGAAAAACCGTTTGTCCATGTGGATTGTGCTTCGCTCCCTGCTGAGCTGATTGAAAGTGAGTTGTTTGGCCATGAAAAAGGCGCCTTTACCAATGCCGTGGCCTCGCGCCCAGGATTGATTGAGTCGGCAGAAGATGGCACTTTGTTTTTAGATGAAATTGGTGAACTGCCCTTAGGCCTGCAGGCCAAGCTGCTGAATGTGCTTGAGCGTCGCATGGTGCGTAGATTGGGGTCCACCAAAGAGCGCCCCGTGTTAGCGCGCATTATCGCGGCCACCAATCGTGATTTATACCAGATGTCTAACGAGGGCCGCTTTCGCTCAGACCTCTACTACCGCCTCAATGTCATTACCATGCAGATGCCGCCCTTGCGTGACCGTGGGCAAGATATTTTGTTGTTGGCCAACTACTTTAAGCAATTGACTGAAAAGCGCTATGCTTTGCCGCATCATGCCTTTAGTGAGCATGCGTTGGCCACATTGCAAGCCTATCATTGGCCAGGCAATGTGCGTGAAATGCGCCATCAAATCAGCCGGGCTGTGTTGATGTGTACGCAAACAGAAATCAGCGAGCAGGCTCTTGGCTTGCCAAAAGTCAGTCAACCACAGCGTCCGCTTTCTATCCAAGGTGAGGCACAAATGACCTTGGATAGTGCAGAAAAAGCCATGTTGCTCAATGCCTTGCAACAAACCCGTAATAATGTCTCTAAGGCCGCCAGGTTGTTAGGGATTACACGTATGACCATGCGCTATCGTATGGATAAACACGGCATTACGGTCTGATCGTTAAAATGGACTAAAGGTTAAATCTGTCTGACGGTTAAACCTTTGTGATGGTCAAACCAATATTCTTTCCTTACCCCCGCTTAACGCGGGGTATCCTTTTTGTTAAAAACACATTCCCAAGGCCACTAAGGGAGATTGTTTGCATGCATCACTGTGAGTCATGCGCCATGCGTATGACATAAATCAAGTTGTGCGCGCTGATGACCAAATCGACCATGGTATGATTGCGGTTTTAATCAGGAGCGACACATGATAGGCACCCCGTTAAGCGCACATGCCACTAAAGTGATGTTATTAGGCAGTGGTGAGTTGGGCAAAGAAGTTATTATTGCCTTGCAACGCTTAGGGGTTGAAGTCATTGCGGTTGACCGTTATGCCAATGCGCCCGGCCAACAGGTTGCGCATCACGCGTATACCATAGACATGACCGATGCCCAGGCCCTAAAAAGCTTGGTTGCGCAGGTACAACCGGACTTTATCGTGCCAGAAATCGAGGCATTGAACACCCAAGCCTTAGCGGATATCGAAGCCGCCGGCGTGACCGTGGTGCCGACCGTACGTGCGGTTCAATTAACCATGAACCGTGAAGGTATTCGCCGATTGGCGGCTGAAGAACTCGGTTTGCCCACCTCGCCCTACGCGTTTGCGCGTTCTGAGGCTGAATTACAGGCCGCGATTGATAACGGTATTGGCTATCCCTGTTTTATCAAACCAACCATGTCGTCTTCTGGCAAAGGCCAATCACGCATCACCTCGGCGGCAGAAGTCAGTGCAGCCTGGGCGTATGCCGCCAGTGCGGGTAGGGTCAATCAAGGGGTGGTGATTGTTGAAGGCCAGATTGATTTTGATTATGAAATTACCTTATTAACCGTGCGCGCAAAAAATGCCGACGGTGTGATTAAAACGCATTTTTGTGCGCCGATAGGCCATGTACAAAAGCAGGGCGATTACGTTGAAAGCTGGCAACCGCAAGCCATGCATCCGCAAGCCTTGCACAACGCACAAGACATTGCCAAACAAGTCACAGATGCACTCGGTGGTTTGGGCTTGTTTGGGGTGGAGTTATTTGTTAAGGGCGAACAGGTCTGGTTCTCTGAAGTGAGTCCGCGTCCGCACGACACCGGCATGGTCACCCTGTGTACCCAGCGCTTAAATGAATTTGAGTTACATGCACGTGCCATTCTGGGGTTACCAGTCGATGTACAGCAAAGAGAAATCGGTGCCAGCGCAGTCATTTATGGCGGCGTTGATGCTGGCGCGCTGGAATATCACGGCCTAGAAGCCGCGCTGACTGTGCCCAATAGCGATATTCGCTTGTTTGGTAAGCCTGAAGCTTTTGTCCGTAGACGCATGGGGGTGGCATTATCCACCGCCCCGTCTGTTGAACAAGCCCGCGCGCAAGCACAGCAAGCTGCCGCACTGGTAGTGCCCAAGGCAGCAGTTTAACCGCCATGGCGTTAACCGATATTCAAGAACCCAATGCGGCCAAGCAATCTTTATTTGATTGGCTAGGCGGCGAAGCGCAGGGCACGACGCGCATACGGCAATTGGTTGAGACGTTTTATGACATTATGGACACCGACCCCAAAGCGGCCGGCTTGCGTGCTATTCATCAACCCGATTTGACTGAAGCGCGCGAAAAACTGTTTATGTTTATGATGGGCTGGACGGGCGGTCCGCAGTTATATGTCGAGCGCTACGGCCATCCGCGCTTGCGCGCCCGCCACCTGCCGTTTTCGATTGGTGAGTCCGAACGTGACCAATGGATGTATTGCATGATTAAAGCCATGCACCAATTGGGTTTTGAAGAACCCTTGATGAAGCATCTGGCGAATCAGTTGTATGGTGTTGCAGACTTTATGCGAAACCGACCAGAGTAATCGTATTACGCTAAAACGCTTGCTACTTGGCTCAAGCTAAACTACCGCGTGTCGTGATTATGGCGGCTCACAGTTAAAAACGCTTTTAACAATATGTTACCAGCGCTTTATTTTATAAGCGATATTAATCAATGACACAAAAAAAGCCCCATTGGGGCTTTTTATGCTTAAAGCAGGCACGTAGGCGCACTGAAGGCTGTCCGCTTAAGTTACGCTGCCGGGGGTGACTCAGGGTTAACCAATGACGGTGTCACTTGCTCAAGCTGCGTTGCAGCGAATGTAAGGCCAGCGTTTTCAATTGGCTTTGCGGTTGCTGACTGTGCGCTGGCCTTGTCGGCTTTCGCAGACCCTCGACGGCCAACAGAGCGCTGTTTGGGTATGGCTTTAAAACCAAAGCCACCGAGTAAGGCTGCGACTTCTTTGCGTTTGCCATGCGCATGCTTGCCTGATTTAGCTTGGCCAGCATTGACCGCGGCAATGGCGCCGGTAGTCGCCGTCACAGAGGTCGTGACTGCACTCGCTGCTGCTTTGCTGG
>JAIXZQ010000001.1 GCA_027489475.1 Methylophilus sp. | reverse complement strand
TCCATCTTGTCCAATGAAAAATACCGCAGCATTCGCATGGTGATTGGTCAACAACAGTTGAAACTGATCAGCACCAACACAGAGCAAGAAGAAGCTGAAGAAGAACTGGATATCAGCTATGACAAAACACCGTTAGATATCGGCTTTAATGTCACTTATCTGATTGATGTGTTAAATAATCTGGCCGATGAGCAAATCCAATTTGCGTTTGCCGATGCCAACAGCAGTTGCTTGATTACGGCCAGCAGTGACCCCTATTACAAATACGTCGTCATGCCGATGCGTATTTAACCTCATCGACGCCTGCCTCAATGCGGCAGGCGCTTCTGCAATTCCCATTAAAAAGTGATTTAAGTTATGGCACAGCCACAAGAATACAACTCAGACAGCATTAAGATTCTAGAAGGCCTAGACGCGGTACGTAAACGCCCAGGCATGTATATCGGCGATACATCCGATGGGTCTGGTCTGCATCACATGGTGTTCGAAGTACTCGACAACGCCATTGATGAAGCGCTGGCTGGGCACTGTGACGATATTAAAGTCATCATTCATCCTGATAACTCAATCAGCATCTCAGATAACGGTCGCGGCATTCCCACCGATATCAAAGACGATGACAAACACGAACCTAAACGCTCTGCGGCAGAAATCGTCATGACTGAGTTGCACGCCGGCGGTAAGTTTGACCAAAACTCCTATAAAGTGTCTGGTGGTTTGCATGGGGTCGGCGTATCAGTCGTCAACGCCTTGTCAGATTGGCTCAAACTTAAGGTCTACCGCAATGGCAAAGTGCATCAAATGGAGTTTCATCGCGGCGTGCCACAAGCACCGTTAACCGTGACGGGCACCACGGATAAACGCGGCACCGAAGTGCATTTTCTGGCGTCGGTCGAGACCTTTATTCATGTTGAATTTCATTTTGAAATTCTCGCCAAACGTATTCGTGAACTGTCATTTTTAAACAATGGTGTCAAAATCGAGTTGATTGACCAACGCACTGGCAAATCAGAAAACTTTGCGTTTAGCGGTGGGGTAAAAGGCTTTGTCGAGTATATGAACCGGACCAAAACGGTGCTGCATCCCAAAGTGTTTTATGCCATGAGTGAAAAAGACGGCATCACGGTTGAAGTGGCCATGCAATGGAACGACAGCTACTCAGAAACCGTGCAGTGTTTCACCAACAATATTCCTCAGCGCGATGGCGGTACGCACCTTACTGGCCTGCGCACGGCAATGACCCGCACTTTAAACCAATATATCGAGCAAAACGAGTTTGCTAAAAAAGCCAAGGTAGAAACCACCGGCGATGATATGCGCGAAGGCATTACCTGCGTGTTGTCTGTCAAAGTGCCAGATCCCAAGTTTAGCTCACAGACTAAAGATAAATTGGTGTCTAGTGAAGTACAACCCGTGGTCTCCGAAATAGTTGCCGCCAAACTGGCAGAGTTTCTTGAAGAAAACCCCATAGACGCCAAAATAGTTTGCGGAAAAATCGTGGAGGCCGCCCGTGCGCGCGAGGCGGCGCGTAAAGCCCGTGAAATTACCCGGCGTAAAGGCGCCATGGATACCATGGGGTTGCCAGGTAAACTGGCGGACTGCCAAGAGAAAAACCCGGCTTTGTGTGAACTCTATCTGGTCGAGGGGGATTCCGCAGGCGGCTCCGCCAAACAAGGCCGTGACCGTAAGTTTCAAGCCATTTTGCCGCTCAAGGGTAAGATTTTAAACGTAGAAAAAGCCCGTTTTGACAAACTGTTAGGCTCGGCCGAAATTGCCACCCTGATTACGGCCATGGGCACCGGCATCGGCAAAGATGACTTCAATCTAGAAAAACTGCGCTATCACCGTATCATCATCATGACCGACGCGGACGTTGACGGAGCGCACATCCGTACCTTGTTGCTGACCTTTTTCTACCGCCAAATGCCAGAACTGGTCGAAAACGGGCATATCTACATTGCGCAACCGCCGTTGTATAAAGTCAAACAAGGCCGCGATGAGCGCTACCTCAAAGACGAGCACGAATTGGATGAATACCTGCTCAATTCGGCCTTGCGTGATGCTGTGTTAGTCACCCGCGACGGTGGTGAGATTCTTCAGGATGAGGCGCTCACCAGCATAGCCAAACAAATGGTACTGACAGAAGCTGTGATACGCCGTATTGCTAATCTGTATGACGAAAGTGTACTGCGCGCCATTCAGGATCTCGGTGATATCGACTTGAGCACCGAAGCCGCAGCCAACCAAGCGGCTGAGCAATTGCGTCCTATCTTGGGTGCCATCGGTTCAGAAGTGATTGTTGCACAAGACACCGAAACCAGCGCCTATCGCCTAGAGGTGAACAAGTTTGTGCACGGCAACCTGCAAAGCTGCGTCATTGATGCCGAGTTTTTAGGCAGTGGTGATTACCGTCAAATTCAACGCACCGCGCACATGGTCAATCAATTGTTGGGCGATGGCGCAATGATTAAACGCGGCGAAAAAGAGCAACGGGTCAGCACCTTTAAACAAGCATTGGATTGGTTGCTGAGTGAGGCCAAACATAATCTGAATATTCAGCGCTACAAAGGCTTGGGTGAAATGAACCCAGAGCAGTTGTGGGAAACCACCATGGACCCCACCGTGCGTCGTTTGCTCAAAGTGCAGATTGAAGATGCTATCGGTGCTGATGAAATCTTCACCACCTTGATGGGCGACAATGTAGAACCGCGCCGCGCCTTTATCGAAAGCAATGCGCTCAGCGTCAGCTCGTTGGATGTGTAAAGGGTAATAAAAAAACAGGCACCGAATGGTGCCTGTTTTTTGAATCAACAACCATTTTTTACCCAAGACGCAAACCAAGCGATTCTTTTAAACCGCGCTAAATCGCCCCTCGTGATAGTCACGAATTGCCTGATCAATCTCTTCCCAGCTATTCATAACAAACGGGCCATGACCCACCACAGGCTCATTTAACGGCGCACCGTTGAGGAGCAAGACGTGACTATCAGTATCCGCCTCTAACAGTAGCTGCTCGCCTTCACGTTGCATCACCGCCAGCTCTGCCGTGCGTACCACATGTGCATCCCCCACGCGGACTGCGCCGCGAATCACAAATACTGCGGTGGTGTGGCCTGCTGGCAGCATCAAACTCGCGCGGCCACCGGCATTTAAATGCATATCCCAGATATTCATCGGCGTGAAGGTCTTGGCCGGACCTTGTGCCCCCTCATATGCCCCGGCAATCACGCGCACCACGCCCGCTTCATTAGGCAAGAGTTGCAACGGTATTTGCGCGCGGGTGATGCCTTGGTAGGCAGGTGGTGTCATTTTGTCCTTTGCAGGCAGGTTGACCCACAGTTGTATCATTTCAAACGGCCCACCAGTGCGCGCATAGTCATCGCCGTGGTATTCCTCATGAATGATGCCTGCGCCTGCCGTCATCCATTGCACATCGCCAGGACCGATGCTGCCGCCTACGCCCATGGAGTCATGGTGTGACACCTGTCCCTCAAACACGATAGAGACGGTTTCAAAGCCACGGTGTGGATGTTGCCCAACACCTAAGCGCTGTGTGGTCGGCGGAAATTCGGTTGGGCCGGCATAATCCAGCAGTAAAAACGGCGAAATCTCACTGGCGATATCGCGGTACGAAAACATATTACGCACAGGAAATCCATCCCCCACCCAGTATTCCCCATTGCTGCGTTTGATAAAAGACAGTTGTTTCATGGCTCTTCCTTTCTTGTGTCAGATGCATGACTGCATGACCAGCACTATAAACAGATGACAGCACTGACACTAGATGGTTAAATAAGAAATCACTTTTCATTTATTTGAACAATCATGCATGACTGGAACGAAGC
>JAIXZQ010000281.1 GCA_027489475.1 Methylophilus sp. | reverse complement strand
CAAAACCCGCCAAAGCGCGTATGCGGCCTGTGCTGAAAAGCTGCGTGCGATGCACCCATATGAACTTCCCGAGATTGTCGGCATCCATGTGGATACGGTATTGCCTGAATACCAAGCATAGATCTACTCAGAAACTTCAGGGCAGGAGTAATCGTTGATTCAATTTAATTTTTCGCGCTGGCGCACTGCCTGCCTCCTGGCGTTAGTAGGCTTCTGCGTGCTTGGGAATGTCAGTGTAAGCCTGGCTGCGGCGCCTTTCGCGCAATTATTTACTGAGCAACAGGCCGATTCTTTTTTACCGGTAGACCAAGCCTTTAAAGTGGAGGCGGTACGGGTTGATGAGCGCCAACTGCAATTGCAGTTCAAGGTCGCCCCTGGCCATTATCTATACCGCGCGCGGATTGCCTTGCTACCGCCGGATGACCGTCAAGCCGAATTGCAGTTGCCGGCTGGAGAAGTCAAACAAGACCCAAATTTTGGTGCGCAGCAGGTGTTTCATCATGACTTTGTTGCGCAGGTACGGTTTTTAGCCCCGCCGCCAGCCAGCTTTAAACTGCGCTATCAAGGCTGCAGCGAAAAAGGCCTGTGTTATCCCCCCCAAAGCAAAACCATCACTTGGGCGCAATTACCGGTAGCAAGCGCGTCATCATCCGGGCAATCCACGACCGCTACCGATCAGACCAGTCCTTCTAATACCCAGCCAGCAACTACCTCGGCAACCGCCACAGCAGGCGATTTTTCTGGCCAATTATTGGCCAGTGGCCATTGGTGGCAAATCATTGTGGGCTTTTTTGGGGCAGGGTTATTGCTCTCACTGACACCCTGTGTGTTTCCTATGATACCGATTTTGTCCGGTATCATTGTGGGCAAACAAGCACACGTATCAAGAGGTAAAGCATTTGCTTTATCGCTGGCGTATACCTTGGGCATGAGCTTGACCTATACCTTGGCCGGAATTGCCGCCGGCCTATCTGGCCAATTGCTGAGCAACGCACTGCAAACCCCCGTGGCATTGGTGGCTGGCGGATTGATATTTGTACTGCTGTCGCTGTCGATGTTTGGCTGGTACGAACTCAAATTGCCCAGCAAGGTTGAAAACCTGTTTTTTCACTGGAGCAACCGCTTTACCGGTGGCCATTATCTGAGTGACTTTTTAATGGGGGCGCTGTCGGCGCTGATTATTAGCCCCTGTGTCGCAGCCCCTTTGGCGGGTGCGTTGCTGTATATCAGTCAAAGCCGCGATGTGGTGCTGGGCGGTGTCGCCTTATTTGCGTTATCGTTAGGCATGGGCGCGCCGTTGCTACTCATAGGTGCATCCGCCGGTAAACTGTTGCCCAAGGCAGGCGCTTGGATGAACACCGTTCGCCGCTTGTTTGGAGTGTTAATGTTGGGCGTGGCGGTGTGGATTGTCAGTCCCTTATTGTCACAACCCATACTATGGTTATGTTGGGCGGCGCTGTGCATTGTGCCCGCGGTATATTTGCGCGCCATAGACCCTCTGCCGGACAGTGCAGACACAGTGACGCGTTTGATTAAAGGCGGGGCATTAATGTTGCTCTGTTACGGCTTAGCGCTGCTCGTAGGCGCGTGGTCGGGCGCACGCTCACCTCTACAACCTTTGCAAGGCCTCTTGGCTGGTTCATCCGCACCCATGCAAAGCTTGGTATTTCAAAGAGTTCAATCACCACCAGCTTTGGAAAGTGCCTTACAAGCGGTACATGGCCAGCCAGTGATGCTAGATTTTTATGCGGATTGGTGTGTATCTTGCAAAGAATATGAACAGTTTGTGTTTAGCGATGCTCAAGTGCAGGCAGCGTTAAAAGGCGTGGTGCTGTTGCAAGTTGATGTGACTGACAACCGGCCAGAAGATGCAGCGCTGCTGAAACAGTTTGCCTTGTTTGGTCCCCCAGGCATTGTTTTTTTTGATGCTGACGGCAAGCGTTTAGCGCCCATCATTAAAGGCTATCAAGACCGTGACCAGTTTTTAAATCAGTTGCGCAACTTGCCGTTGCGTACCTCCAAGGATGCCACCCATGCATAATGTTGCCCGTCTGGTCATGACCCTGTTATTAATCGTCGTGCTTGGCAGTGGCTTTCGCTGGCTGTCCCTCAACTGGCACCAGCTCACCTCTGCTGAGGCGCAACCCAGCCAAGGCCTTGATTTAACGTCGTTTTGGAACACTACGCTTGTCGATCTAGCGGGTAAACAAGTGGCACTGGCTAGCTTTAAAGGCAAACCGTTGATTATTAACTTTTGGGCGACTTGGTGTGAGCCCTGCCGCGATGAAATGCCTGAGATTTCTGCCCTCGCCACCGCGCATCCCGAGAGTGCCGTGGTCGGCCTCGCCATTGATGAAGTGGCGGCCGTGCATGAGTTTAACGAAAGCACCCCCGTCAGCTATCCGTTGCTGATTGCAGAAAATGAAGGCATGCCGCTGGCCGAACAGCTGGGCAATAATAAAGGGGTATTACCCTTTACCGTGGTGCTTAACGCCAACGGTCAAATTAGCCAAACATTTTTTGGCCGCGTCAATCGCGCCATGCTGGAAAAAGCCCTGAATGCCAGCGCGCATTAGCCTGCCGTGATTCTAGGGTGGGTACACGCCACCGAGGTCTGTCACACGGCTGACATCTATTATCCTCGCCATTCATCCCCCTGAACGGGCTTTTCTGTAGCCGCCTTTTTGCCCGCCCATACCCGTTAAACTTGCTGCAATCGGCGAATACTGCTGGACAAAATGCAATAACTTCGGCAAACTTCGTGACCATGAAGGTTGTATTTTTCTCGATGAGAGGCCTGTGAAATGGGCGCCAAATCCATCCTGGTGATACATGGTCCCAATTTAAACATGCTGGGTAGCCGTGAGCCACAACACTACGGCACACTGACGCTGGCAGATATCGACCAGCAGCTTCAGGCTATGGCAAAAGCTGACCAAAATAAACTGGACTGCTTTCAAAGCAATGCGGAGGCTGAGATTATCGACAAAATTCAAGCATTGTCGGTCAATCGCGCTGATTATGTCATTATCAATCCGGCTGCATTTACCCACACATCGGTCGCCATCCGTGATGCTTTGTCTGCGGTCAAGGTTCCTTTTATTGAAGTGCATTTATCTAATGTGCACGCCCGTGAGGCATTTCGTCATCACTCCTATTTTAGTGATTTAGCCACCGCCGTGATTTGCGGCTTGGGTGCAGAGGGATACTTTGCGGCTTATCGCTACATCGCACAACAACAATAATCTTTTACTGACACAACAATTACTCTAAAACACTCGAGGCTTTTATGGATTTACGTAAACTCAAAAAACTGATTGATCTGGTTGAGGAATCAGGCATTTCTGAACTAGAACTGACGGAAGGCGAAGAGAAAGTACGTATTAGCCGCGCACTCCCAGCCAGTGCTGCACCAGTCACACAATATGTCGCGGCGCCTGCGCCTGCGCCGGTGGCAGCCCCTGTGGCAGCCAGTGCGCCTGCTGCGGCAGCGCCGGTAGCCGAGGTTCAAGAAGGAACCGTGGTTAAATCACCGATGGTAGGCACCTTTTATCGTGCTTCTTCACCAGATGCGAAAGCGTTTGTCGATGTGGGCAGCAATGTCAACACTGGGGACACCTTGTGTATCATTGAAGCGATGAAATTGCTCAATGAAATTGAGAGCGAATATTCTGGCACCATCAAAAAAATCTTTGTCGAAAATGGACAACCTGTCGAATACGGCGAACCGCTGTTTTTGATTGGTTAAGTCCCCTCTTTAATGTTTATGTATACCACCATTCTTATCGCTAACCGCGGCGACCAGCGACCGTCAGGGTGTGCAGCAATGCAGTACATGCGCACAGTGACTGTCCGTCACGGCGCACTCAAGACGCGGAGACACTATGTTTGAAAAAATTCTTATCGCTAACCGTGGCGAAATCGCCCTCCGTGTTCAGCGTGCCTGCCGCGAGTTGGGGATTAAAACCGTCGCGGTGCATTCAGAGGCTGACCGTGAAGCCAAATATGTCAAATTGGCTGACGAATCTGTCTGTATTGGTCCCGCGCCCTCTAACAAGAGCTATCTGAACATTCCTGCAGTCATCAGTGCGGCCGAAGTCACCGATGCGCAGGCCATTCATCCTGGGTATGGGTTTTTGTCAGAAAATGCAGACTTTGCCGAACGTGTTGAGCAAAGCGGCTTTGTGTTTATTGGCCCGCGCGCAGAAACCATCCGCCTGATGGGTGACAAGGTATCTGCTAAAGAT
>JAIXZQ010000386.1 GCA_027489475.1 Methylophilus sp. | reverse complement strand
TGGTGGGCCCTAGATAGAAATGATGCTGTCGTCCTAATTGGCGGGCCAAGTGAAAGCGCGATAAATAGCGATGAAAGGCCGTAACAGACATGCAGGCATTCTAGCAAAACGGTTAAAATGCTGTCATGAAAATACATCTGCTGCCTGACCAACTGATTTCGCAAATAGCCGCCGGTGAGGTGGTAGAACGCCCGGCATCTGCTTTGAAAGAGCTGCTCGAAAATAGCGTAGATGCCGGTAGCAGCCAGATTCAGGTGGCCTTGCAACAGGGTGGCATGAAGCTGCTCAAAGTGAGTGACAATGGGCAAGGCATTGCGAAAGACGACTTGGCGTTAGCGCTTACGCGTCATGCCACCAGCAAGATTCAGAGCCTAGAAGATTTAGAGCAGGTCGGCAGTCTGGGTTTTCGCGGTGAAGCCTTGGCCAGTATTGCCTCCATTTCACGCACTGTCCTCACCAGTCGTCAACAAACCGCCAGCCATGCCTGGCAAATCGCAGTTGAAGGCACGCAAGCACCGACCGTGACGCCAGCAGCACTGGATGCAGGCACCATCGTTGAAGTGCATGATTTGTATTTTAATACGCCAGCCCGGCGCAAGTTTCTCAAAACTGAGCAGACGGAGTTTAACCATTGCGAAGAGGCGTTTACCCGCATTGCGCTGTCACGTCCAGAGATCGGCTTTTTGTTACAGCATAACGGCAAGGCAGTACAACGGCTGGCTGTGCATACGCCAGAGCAACGCATCAGTGAACTCTTAGGCGCCGAGTTTGCGGCACAAAGCATATGGCTAGAGGAGGCGAGTGGCGGCCTGCGGTTATGGGGTATGACGGCCTCACCGACTTATCAGCGGCATAGTCGTGATAGCCAATATGTGTTTGTCAATGGCCGCTTTGTGCGTGATAAGCTGATTTCACATGCGATTAAACAGGCTTATCAGGATGTTTTGCATGGCGATAAGCATCCGGCTTTTGTGCTGTTTTTAGAGCTGGACCCCAGCTTGGTCGATGTGAATGTGCATCCGGCCAAAACCGAGGTGCGTTTTAGAGAGTCGCAGGCGGTACATCGCTTTATTTTTCACAGCCTGCACAAGGCGTTGGGCAAAACATCGGCCGAGATACAAGCCAGCCAGCCGATGCAAGCACCGTTTAACCCGTTTAGACCCGCGGGTCAGACGCTGGCCATGCCGCGCGATCAGGTTGAGATGCCGTTACAGCAACGTCCAAGCCCTTGGCCAGGCTTAGAACGCGCTCAGTCGCCAGCGCCAGCCAGCGCACAGCAGTTTTATCAGCAGATGTATGGTGAGTTACGCGGCCATACAGAACAGCATGATGCTGCGCAAGCTGCGTCTGTATGGGGACCAGGGGCTGCCAGTGTGGCCGACAGCAATCAGTCATTGACCATAGAGGCCACAGAGACCACAGAACTGCAAAACGATACGGCAGATGCTTTCCCGCTGGGGTTTGCCTTAGGGCAATTGCATGGCGTGTATATCTTGGCGCAAAACAAACAAGGTCTTGTGGTGGTAGATATGCATGCGGCGCATGAGCGCATTATGTATGAACGGCTAAAACAAGCCATGACTGCGCAATCTATCACCTCGCAACCATTGCTGATCCCCATGAGTTTTTATGCCGAAAAGAGTGAAGTCGCCATCCTTAATAGCTTGAATGGCAGTGATACGCTTTTGCAACTCGGCTTTGAGATGGCAACCCTGTCGCCCACGACGATTGCCATTCGCGCGCTGCCCAGTTTGTTGCAAGAAGCAGACGCCGTTATGCTGGCGCGTGCGGTATTAAGGGATATTCAAGCCTATGGCGCCAGCCGAGTGTTGCAAGAACGCAACAACGAAGTGCTGGCCACCATGGCCTGTCATGCTGCGGTACGTGCTAATCGTCAACTGACCCTGCCTGAGATGAATGCTTTGCTGCGCGATATGGAGCAAACCGAGCGTAGCGGCCAGTGTAATCACGGTCGGCCAACCTGGTTTCAAGTCAGTGTGCATGATTTGGACAAGATGTTTATGCGTGGCCAGTAAAAAAACAGTAAAAGTTAAAGAAACATAGGTTTTTAAAGAGGAGCACTCATTACGCCAAATTTATTAATTTAAATTAATAAAAATAAATATAAGTTATGTTGAAAGGGTTGATTAAAAAAAACTGATGTTTCTCCAACATAAAATCATTCTATTAGTGTAAAAAATAATTATTTACTAGACTATTAAAAAATAAATATGAATACTCTCAAGTGAAAATTACTGCATAAATTTTTATTCAAATCAAAGTATTGGATTATGAGAAGAACATCTAAAACACTTATAGGTTTTGCTGTGTCGCAAGCAATTTCCTCCATTTTTTCATCATCTTTAGTTTTTGCTGGCGCCGCAGATCAAGCGGTACCAAATATTCCACGTCCACAACTGCCCCCGCTGGAAGTAACCCCAGCCATTCCGCAAGAACTAATCAAAGATAGTAGTGATGCGGTTGATAGTCAGGTTCGTGTTGTTGTTAAAGAGCTTGTTTTCACAGGCAATGAACAGTTTTCTAACGAAACATTATCTGAGCTGGTTAAAGGCTATGTTGGTAAAGAGGTCGGGTTAAACGAACTGAATGAAGCAGTCAGAAAAGTTAAAGCCTATTACAGAAACAATGGTTATTTTTTAGCTCAAGTTGTGCTGCCCGCGCAAGATTTAGTTAAACAGTCAGACCAAACTACTACTGTTAATATTCAAGTCATCGAAGGCAAATTAAATGAACTGAAAGTTGAAACAGGTGAAGGTATCAATCAAACCTTCATGAGTGACCTAAGTAATAACGGCATTTCAACAGGGGATTCCATTACCGAAAAGTCACTAGTCAGAAATGTGATCTTGATTAATGCGCTTCCTGGTGTGCGCGCCACCTCAGTGCTGTCACCTGGTAAAGATGCAGGAACCAGTGATGTAGCGATTTCTGTAGAGCCTGAAAACAAATTAATTGGTTATGTTGCTGCCAATACTTATGGCAATCGCTTTACAGGACGTGAAACAGTGATGTTTGGTCTTGGGGTCAACAACTTGGCCGGCCGTGGCGATCAGCTGTCAGTAGGGGGTAGAGTTTCTAACAACGAAGATTTGCGTGCGTTTAACTTAGGTTACGTGACGCCAGTGTCAAGTAGTGCAAACTTATTGTCCGTTGGCTACAGTCTTGTTGAATATTCGCTCAACGGTATTTTTCAACCCTTGAATGCTCGTGGTAATTCTCAGTACTACACCGCTTTTCTTGACCGTTCGCTCTATCGTGACAGCCGGAAAGGTTTGAATTTTAGACTGGGTGGTATCTACAAAGAACTGCAAGATAAGATTTTATCAGACAACAATCGGCGCGATATTACAAACCTTGAGGCGGGTGTGTCAGGTGAGTGGGTCAACAGTACTGGTGATGTCATTTATCAAGCGGGTTTGTCAGTGACAGGGGGCAATGTCAGTTTTAAAAATGCAGCAGCTGAGCAAAATGACAAGGCTACACTTAAAACCGAAGGCCACTTTTTACGCTATAACCTGACTTCGAGTAGAACACAGATTTTTGAAAACGGCGTTAATTGGGTGATTCGTGCTGATTATCAAGGCGCTAATAAAAATTTAGATATTGCTGAAAAAATGGGTATAGGGGCTGTGAATAGATGGCGCCAATATGCTTATTTACCGAGTCTTGCAAATGAAGGTTGGATGACAGGGACAGATATTAAGCGTGACTTTGGTGTCAATAATGTTATTATTAAAACTGTTTCTCCCTACGCGTTTTATGATTTTGGTCGTGGCAAAGTCAATCATGATCCGCTCACTTCCAATAATCGTGTGTTATCACGTCACTATGGTGCTGGTGTGGCTCTCGGAATTGCAAAACAAGTGAATTTTGATTTGAGTTATTCTATCCAAGATCAGGCATTAGAAGGCAACAGTACCGAAACTTCCCATACCTTGTGGGGACAGTTAAGAAAAGATTTTTAATTTTTACTGATCTAAAAAAACCCGGTTTAGCCGGGTTTTTTTTATATAGGTTTCGCTTCAAATTTAGATTGCTTAAATGCTATCTAAACGCTCTAAACTCTCGCAAGTGTCACTGGTTAGTCCATTAGGGCTAATTACAATTTAATACATACCTGTCATTATCCTGTCAGCAATTTATATAAATGAGTGGCGTTTTTAAGTTCAATAACGTCATTACAATCGGAGATAGGGTATGAAATCAGCATCTTTAAATCATGTGTTTCGTTTGGTATGGAGCAAGGTTAATGAAACTTGGGTGGCGGTTGCCGAGTTCACCTCTGCACACGGTAAATCATCACAAGCCGTAAAAAATGATTTACAAGATCGCGCAAGCCAGCAAAATGAAGCACTTCTTACCCTTTCTTTCAAAGCAGGTACAAAAGTAAAACTCTCCATGTTGGCTGCGATTCAAATGCTGGCGATGAGTCAACATGCACGCGCATTGCCAACAGGTGCAGAAGTTGTTCATGGTGAAAATACCTTCAACACCAGTGGTTCAACCATGACAATTAATCAAGGGAGTCAACAAACCATTGTGAATTGGCAAAGTTTTGGGATTGCCCGTGGTGAGGCCGTAAATGTATTACAACCTACCGGTGGTAGTGCACTCTACCGAGTCATTGGTAACGATTCTTCACAGATTTTTGGTCAATTAACAGCGACTGGTCAATTGTTTTTGGTAAACCCGAATGGTGTATTGTTCGGTCAAGGTGCTCAAGTCGATGTAGGTAGTTTATTAGTCAGTACCCACGCCATTTCAAACGGCGATTTTCTAAACAACCGTTTTCAATTTTCTGCCACGAACAGTACTGGTTTTGTAATTAATCAGGGCGTTATCAAAGCCGGTAATGAAGGTTATGTTGTAATGCTTTCTAATCAAGTAGAAAACAGCGGCACAATCACAGCAAACAATGGCAGTGTTGTACTTGGAGCAAGTCAATCGGCTACTTTGGACTTCTACGGAAACGGCCTGGTAAAAGCGAAACTGAGCGGAGATGCTGTTAATGCATTGGTTAATCAATCTGGCACTATTTCAGCAAATGGTGGTTTTGTACAATTAGCTACTAATGCTCGTAGTTCAGCAATCAATATGAGTGGCGTGATTGAGGCTACTAATTTAGTTGAACGCGATGGCGTGATTCGATTAGAAGGTGGTGTCGGTACTTCAGTGACTGTTGCTGGTCAATTAAATGCTCAAGGGATCAATACACAGGGTGGTAGTATTCAAGTGACTGGTGAGCTAGTAGCATTGTTGTCTGGTGCTGTGTTGGATGCTTCGGGCAGCACAGGCGGTGGTCAAGTGCTCGTTGGGGGCGACTTTCAAGGGGGAAATTCCAACGTATTTAACGCCAGATCAACAACTGTAGCTGCTGCCGCAAGTATTAAAGTTGATGCCATAGACATTGGTAACGCTGGTAAAGTGATTGTTTGGTCAGATAACACCACAAAATTCTATGGTGACATTTCTGCACAAGGCGGCGCGCAGAGCGGCAATGGAGGGTTTGTAGAAGTATCAGGCAAACAAGATTTGTTCTTCAAGGGTCAGATTGATACTAGTGCAGTTAATGGTACCGGTGGCGATGTCTTACTAGATCCTAATAATATTGTAATTGGTACTAGTGGATCTAATGACAACTCTATTGCATATACAGAATACGGTAATAGTAATATCAACGTAGATGCAACAAGCAGCACGATACGTTCTAATAATACAACTTTACAGGCAAACAACAATATCACGGTAAGTTCAGCTATCAATATGAAAAGTGATAAAAGCATCACTTTACAGGCTGGAAACGATATCACGGTTAATGCCAATATCACGACTGACCGCGCAGAGACAACTCAAGGAAATATTACTTTAGAAGCTGATAAAGGTCCTGCTGGGCAAAGTAATGGTGTAGGTAAACTCACGCTTAATGCAAATTTGATTAGTAACGGTGGCGATATTTCGCTCTCAGGTGCTGAAATTGAGACGATTGGTAGCAATCGAGTAATTAATGCCAATGGTAATGCTGGTGAAAATGCTGGCAATGTGACCGTGGTCGCAAAAAACAATATTGTATTGCAAACAGTTCTTGCCAATGGCGGTAATGGTTCGAGGTCTGATGTCAGTTGTGATGATGACGAACGTTCAGTGGCCCCACAAGTATTGAATGGTAATGGCGGAAATGGCGGTAAGGTTTCTATTACGTCTACGGATGGTAATGTTAGGGTAGGTAACGTTCAAGCGAATGGCGGTCATGGCGAGGTTGGCGATTTAGGTCAACGTGGTGAAAATGGTGACAACGGTAAAGACGGTACTCTAGGTATAACTGGCGCTCAAGGCATCAAAGGTACTGATGGAACGAACGGGGCAAATGGATTAAATGGCACCGATAGTTCACGAAACGGTACAAATGGTGGCAATGGGACTAATGGAACTGCAGGTGGTAATGGCCTAATAGGGGGTACTGGAGGTAACGGTACAAACGGTGAGAATGGTACTAACGGTGGAACCGGGAATACTGGGAGTGTTGGTGGTAATGGTGGCGAAATTAAGATAATTAGTGAAAAGGGCAATATTACAGCCGGTAATTTAGAAGCGATTGGTGGCCAAGGAGGCGTCGGTGGTCAAGGCGGTGCGGGCGGTAATGGTGGTCGTGGTGGTAAGGGTGGTCAGGGCGGTACAGGTGGTAAAGGCGGCACTGGTGGTGCGGGAGGAAACGGTGGAAAAGGCGGTAATGGGTTAAGTTCAAACCGTAACTCTGATGGCGGAGATGGTGGTAATGGTGGTAATGGTGGTAATGGTGGTAATGGCGGTAATGGCGGTCAAGGTGGTAATGGTGGGCAAGGCGGAACTGCAGGCGCTGGTGGACAGGGCGGTAACGGGGGTAATGGGGGTAACGGTGGAACCGTTACACTCACAGCTACTCAAGGTTCAGTCACCGTTGGCAATATAAGCACAATTGGTGGACAGGCTGGTAATGGAGGTCTGGCCGGGGTTTCTGGGTCAGCAGGTCAGGGTGGCGCTGCAGGTTTAGGTGGACAAGGTGGCGATAAAGGCGCTGGAGGATCGAAAGGAAAGGGTGGTTCTGGTGGTTCGGGAAGGAATGATGATGGTGATGATGGTTATGATGGTATTGACGGTAGCATTGGGGCATTAGCTGGTAACCCCGGTTCACGAGGTGTGGCCGGTGCGGTTGGTAATATTACGCCAACCACTGCCAGTGCGGGTAGTGCAGGGCAGCGTGGCGGTAACGGTGGCGCTGTAACCATTACTTCAGGAACTACTCAGACAATTACTATTGGAAATATTGACACGTTTGGTATTGGTGGCTCGACTACAAATGGTAATGGTGGAAATGTCACTTTAAACGGCAATACTGTTTTGGCTGATAACACTGTGATTAACGCCTATGGTGCTGGGACTGCCCCAAATCAAGCAGTGGGTGGTAATGTCTTATTTAACGGTAAGGTAGATTCGCAGTCAGCTGAAAATAACAGTCTGACAGTCAATACAAACGGCATTACAGCTTTTAACGGCAATGTTGGTAGCACACAAGCTCTTTCAAATGTCACTACAGATGCGCCCGGTAGCACTCAAATTAATGCCAATATTGCGACTACACAGAATCAGACTTATAACGATACCGTTACTGTAGGCGCTCGTGTAACACTTACTGCAGGTGCAAATACAGTTGCGGCAACAACAACCGGATCAAGTG
>JAIXZQ010000084.1 GCA_027489475.1 Methylophilus sp. | reverse complement strand
TCGGCCAGCACTTCGGGGTCGGGGTTAACAATCACCACCCCCGCCGCACCATCGACAATCATTAATTCGCCATCGTTAATCATATCGCGCGCCCGTTGCAGGGCGACGATGGACGGGATGTTCAGGCTGCGCGCCAAAATCGCGGTATGCGAGGTAACCCCGCCCACATCGGTGATAAACGCGGCAAATTGATGGTGTTTAAACTGAATGGCATCGGCGGGAGACACGTCATGCGCCACTAGAATCATGGCGCGCTCTTGTTTAGCCTGCTGTTTTTTTTCGCTAGCGGCGATTTGGTCGCGACCCAGCAACACTTTGATAATACGCTCCACAACTTGCACCACGTCATGCTTGCGCTCACGCAGATAGCTGTCCTCAATGGCATCAAATTGCGCCACGATATCATCCATCTGCTGCTTGAGCGCCCATTCGGCATTGCACTGTTCATGGCGTATGGTCTGCTTGGGGGCCTCGGACAATGAGCGGTCGCTCAGCATGGCCAGATGCGTGCTGATAAACGCACTGAGTTCAGCCGGGGCTTGTGTGGGCAATTGCGCACGCAATTGTTCCAAGTCATGCTTGACCAGTAAAATCGCCCGGTCAAAGCGCGCGCATTCGGCTTCGACTTCTGTGGCTGCGATTTTAAAATGCACCACTTCGAGCAAGGCATGCGAAATCAGGTGGGCATGGCCGATGGCAATGCCACTCGATACGCCGACCCCATGCATGCTAAAGCTGGTCACTTATTCGCCCTCACCAAAGTAGTCATTGACCAGTGCCGTCAGTGCATCTAAAGCCTGTACCTCGTCTTCGCCCGTCGCTTCAATGTCGATATGGCTGCCTTTGGCGGCAGCCAGCATCATCACCCCCATGATGCTTTTGGCGTTGACCCGTCTGCCGTTTTTTTCCACCCAGATTTCGCTGTTAAACTGGCTGGCGGTTTGTGTAAATTTGGTGGAGGCGCGGGCATGCAGGCCCAGTTTGTTGATGATTTCTAGTGTACGTTTAGCCATGGCTGGGTCCGAGAAAATGAAGGCTTAGGATGCGTGATGACAGGTGGTTGGGGTGAAATGCACCACGCCTTCACGGCCGCCACTCAAGGCTTTTTGGATGCAGGCATGCAAGCCTTCATGACGGTAGTTGAGTACGCGCACCAGCATGGGCAGATTGACCCCGGCCACTCCTTCGGTGGTGTCTGGCGTCAACAGCTTGGTGACAATATTGCAGGGTGTTGCGCCATAAATATCCGACAGTACCAGCACGCCTTGGCCGCTGTTGAGTTGTTGCACCAGCGCTTGCGCACGCGGCAACACTTGTGCCGGGTCGTCGTGGTTAGACACTTCGAGGTAGTCAAGCTGTGCCGGGCGATTGCCCATCACATGGGTTGCGCATTCAATCAGACTGTGACCTAGACTGCCATGCGCAATGATTAATACACCAATCATAGGCTTACTTTCATTGGTCAGGCGCTGCCTGTGCGGCAGCTTCCTGCAATTCGCGGTGACGGATCATCACCTGATGTTGCTGTTTAAAATAGGCCCCCAGTTGCTCAACCAGATACACTGAGCGGTGCTGACCACCGGTACAACCGATGCCTATGGTCAAATAACTGCGGTGGTCTTGATAAAAGCTAGGCAACCACTTTTCAATATAGTGCTGAATGTCTGCCTGCATTTCAAGCACTTGCGGCGCATTTTGCAAAAACTGCTGTATCGGTGCTTGCTTGCCATTAAATGGCCGTAACACCGGGTCATAATGCGGGTTGGGCAGGCTACGTACATCAAATACAAAGTCGGCGTCCAGCGGAATCCCATGCTTAAAGCCAAAAGAAATAAACGACAGCACCAAGGTATGGCTGCGGGTCGGGGGATAACTTTGTTCCAGTTGCAGCATCCACGCCCGCGTATGCTGGCGCAAAGCATTGGCCGATAGGTTGCTGGTGTCTACATGGTGACCCAGGTTGCTCAAGCCTGATAACAAGGCGCGCTCATGCTTGATGCTTTCGGCCAAGGCTTGTTCTGGGGTACTGAGCGGATGCTTGCGGCGGGTTTCAGAAAAGCGTTTCACCAAAGTTTCGAGGTGCGCATCTAAGTACAATAGATGCACAGCGATGCCCTGGGTTTTCAATGTCTGCAAAATCGACGGTAATGACTCAATGGCAATGCTACGGCTATCGATGCTGATGGCCACTTTGGCGGCATCGCGGTCGGCCACATGGCTTTGAATATGCGGCAGCAAGGTGGCGGGCAGATTGTCGATGCAGTAATAGCCGCTGTCTTCAAACACGCGCAATGCAATCGATTTGCCTGAGCCAGACAGGCCAGTCACAATCACGAGTTGCATGCAGGGCCTCGGGTCGTCATTAGGGTTTACTCTCTCGTTGCATGATTTTTTTCTGTCGCTGGGTCAGTTGCTTAGTGGCATTGACGCCACGTAACAGCAACATATGGTTGCGCACCGCCGCCTCGACCAGCACGGCAATGTTGCGGCCAGCAGCAATTGGGATAATCACCTTGCTAATCTCTACATCCAGCACGTGTTGCGTCTGGCGTTTAGCGCTCAGTCTGTCCAAATCTTCCGGTTTAAGCGCATTGGCCAGTTCTAGCTGTATCATCATGTCTAGCGGCTTGGTCGGTTTGACTGCATTATCGCCATAGAGTGCGCGGATATTCAAAATCCCCAGCCCACGCACTTCTAAAAAGTCTTGTAACAGCTCAGGACAACGGCCTTCAATCCGTTCGGGCGAGACGCGGTAAAAATCCACGATATCATCCGCCACCAAGCGGTGACCGCGTGAAATCAGCTCCAGCGCCAGCTCGCTCTTGCCGATGGCGGCGCTGCCGGTAATCAATACGCCAAAGCCTTGCACCTCCATAAACACCCCATGCAGGCTGGTGGTTTCAGCGGTTGCTTCGGCCAGATAATGGCTGAGTAGCTCCATCAATTGTGGGCTGATGATGGGCGAGGTAAACAATGGTGTTTGGCGTTCTTCTGCGGCTTCATGCATCAAGGCAGGCACTTGCTCGCCATTGGCTACCACCAGCATGGCGAGGTCAGTCGAAGACAGGTTGCGTATGGCTTGTTGTAAGGCCTGTGCATCTAGACCGGCCAAGTAATCCATTTCTGCACAGCCCAACACTTGCACGCGGTTGGGATGGATGAAATTAAGGTGCCCAACCAGCGCCAGCGAGGGTTTGGTCACGGTGCCAGACGTCAATAATTTATGACCTCCGGCCTCTCCAGCCACCCATTTGAGCTTGAGCTTGCTGCGGATATGTTTGTATAAATCGGCAACGGAAATATGGGCCATAGACACGCAGATGCGAGATTAACTGGGAAAACACATTTTACAACTGTTTATGCGGTGCGGGGGGTGAAACGGGGTAAAAACGCGGGCGGGAAATCAAGCTCTACCCCGGTAGGGGTAGAGCACACTGGCTTATGAACTCAATTGATGCTTCACCGCGCCACCCGATTTATGGTGATCGCCGTGTTTTTCTTTGTGCTTGAGTACCTGACGGTCTAATTTGTCAGTCAGCATGTCAATGGCACTGTACATGTTTTCATCGGTGCAGGTCGCGTGCAGGTCGTTTCCTGGAACATGCAGTGTAGCTTCTACCTTTTGGGCAAGCTTTTCGACGGACATGGTTACTTTTACGTCAATCACATGATCAAAGTGATTGCTAATGCGCGAAAACTTGGATGACACATATTCGCGCAAGGCTGGAGTGATTTCTAAATGATGTCCTGTTAATTGTAAATTCATGACAAACTCCTTTTTTCAGAAAGTATCCTGACAGCGGTAGTGCCTGATCATGGGGGGACACCCCGTGTACAAGACGATTTCAGTTTACTCTTTTGCCCGCCAGATGCAACCGCGAAGTGAGGCGCTTTGTTGACGCAGATTAAATGATGCCTCCGTGCACACAGGCACACGCGCAGCTGTTAACGCGCCTTGCGCAAGGTGAGATTGATACGTTGTGCGCCGGTGAGGGGATGCTGGCCGGGCTTGACTGTGGCCACGCCATGATAGACCCGTCGGCTGGCGCCGCCCCAGACCACCACATCGCCATGCACCAGCGGTAGTTTGATGGGCTTATCTAGGCGTCTGTGTCCGCCCCATAAAAAAGTGGCAGGCAGGCCCAACGAAACCGAGACAATGGGTTGGCTGAAATCGCGCTCGTCTTTGTCCTGATGTAGCCCCATTTTGCTGCCGGGTGCATAGACATTGATCAGGCAACTGTCTGGCACAAAATTGGCGAATCCTGCGGCCATGGCTGCAGCCTCAGCCAATTGCATGATCACCGCCGGGATAGGCGGCCAAGGCTGGCCAGTTTCGGGATGCTGCGCGCTGTAACCGTAGCCCGCCTGACTGCCGACCCACCCCCATTCACCCAAACTGGCGGTTTTCACCGACATGGGGTAGCCCATAGGTGTCATCATGTGCATTGCCGGTTGTATCGCCAAGGCCTCGGCCACGCAGGGCCATAGTGTCTGCATCATAGGCAGGGCAAAGCCAGGCAGCCAGGTTGCGCCTTCGGCCAAGGCAACCGGGGTGTGGTCAGCGGGTGAAAATAAATCCATGTGGCTCAGTCAATCTAGTAAACCGGGTTTGAGCGCGCGTGCATGGAGATTGTTCACCCTGAGCAAGACTGCCCATCGTTGTCAGCCCGTTTAATCATCACGCCTGTTCGTGCGCATTTCGGCAGCATAAGCTGTTTTGCGTCATGCCTTCGGCAGCACTTATTGCGGCATCCACACCAGCTTGACCTGCGCTTGCTTGGCCATGGCTTGCAAATGTGGAACGGCGCGCGTCAGTCGCCATATATAGTCTGATGCACTCTCTTGATGAAAGCCTAACACCATGACGGTTTGTTTGTGCGACAGCAAGCGATTAAATAACTGGAGCAACTGCCGCGTTGAGGTGTAGTCGGCCAAGGCGGCATTGTTGGGATATTCCATCAGTTGCGGGGTCAGGGCAAACGGCTGTTCACACGCCTGTGCACCTGGATGTAGCAATTGTAATGTGCGAACTAAGGCACTCTCGGC
>JAIXZQ010000055.1 GCA_027489475.1 Methylophilus sp. | reverse complement strand
TTTGCATTGGTGCCACTGTACGACGTTATTTGTACAGTCACCGGATTAAACGGAAAAACACGTAATCAGGCAGAAACCACGACCAATCAGGTGGTTGATTTAAAGCGTGAAGTCACTGTGCAGTTTGTGTCTTCGGTCATGCCTGGCTTGGGTTGGAATTTTTACCCCAAACAGAGCAGTATCGTCGTACATCCTGGGCAAGTGAATACCGTGTTGTTTGAAGCTAAAAACATCACTAACCAAGAGGTCGCGGGTCAGGCGATCCCAAGTGTGACCCCAGGTGTGGCTTCAGCGCACCTGAAAAAAATCGAGTGTTTTTGCTTTGTCAGGCAGACACTCAAACCTGGGGAGGTCAAGGCATTGCCACTGCGCTTTTTTGTCAGTGCCGAGTTACCTAAAGAAGTGAAAGAATTGACATTGTCGTATTCGTTTTTTCCGGCAAGTCAGTAATATAAATAGAAAATTATCGTATTAGGATAGGGAGTTAATGCATGGCAAGTCATTCAGAAAATCACTATTTCGTCCCGCACGGCAGCATTTATCCAGCTTTGATTTCAGTGGGTTTGTTGTCGATGGCCAGTGGTTTTGTCTTTAATGTGACCGGCTCAGACCAGCGTCTGGATGGCTCACTCAAGAACCCTGCGTTAACCTATTTGGCAACCCCAGGTAAATACATGATGTATCTGGGTCTGGCCATCATTTTAGTCATGATGTTTAAATGGCTGAGCACCGTCGTGACCGAAAGCATCACGGGTCAATATAAGAAATGGGAAGACAAGTCTTTCCGCATCGGCATGATTACCTTTATTTGCTCTGAAGTGGCGTTTTTTGCCGCGTTCTTCGGGGCGTTGTTCTACATGCGGGTGCTTTCTGTGCCGGATTTGGCGTCTTATGCACCAGACATCACGCCCTACAAAGACTTTTTAAGTCAGTGGCCTTCACAAGGTCCAGGTGGTGTTGTATTGGGCGAAACCTTTAAACCAAACCCTGACTTTCATCCCATGACTTGGAGCGGGTTGCCTTTAATCAACACCTTGCTGTTGTTGACTTCAGGTGCAACCATCACTTGGGCACATTGGGGCTTAATTAAAAATAACCGTAAACAGTTGTTTATCGGCCTGTTCTTGACCATCGCATTGGGCATTACATTCTTGTGCTGTCAGGCTGCAGAATATCACCATGCGTATACCGAAATGGGTCTGACTTTGAAGTCAGGGGCGTATGGCGCCACTTTCTTTATGTTGACCGGCTTTCACGGCTTTCACGTCACCATTGGAACACTGATGTTGATTGTGATTTGGCTACGCAGTATCAAAGGCCACTTTAGCCCAGAGCATCACTTTGGCTTTGAAGGCGTGGCGTGGTACTGGCACTTTGTTGATGTGGTCTGGTTGGGCTTGTATATCTTCGTCTACATGCTGTAGTCAAGATATAAAAGTTAAGCAGTCAATATATTAAAGGGCGCGTAGGCGCCCTTTAATAAATGCTTAGGCAGACCAAGTCTGCTCTGCAAAAAAGTGAAATAAACATCCCCGGTGTAAATGACACAGTGACCGGGGTGCAAAGAAAAAGCGCGTTTAGCGCGGGTTAAAGTGGGGTTATAAGGTGTGTCCGATGTAGCCGTAATGGGCTGCAACGATAAGCGATAAAAATAAAAAGATAGATAAGCCAATACGTACTGTCAGTGCTTTGACGGTGCGGTATGAGCCACGTTTATCTTTAAGCAAAAAAAGCAGGGCGGAAAACAAGCTACCAATAATTATAATTAACGCTAAAATGGTGGCAATTTTTATCAACATGATGTCATCTCTGGTAAACGTGGTGACATTATGTTCTGTTGGCGTGAAAATGCAAATACCTTTAGGTCGATATGTAGTTAGGGTGAAGTGGACAGTGGTGGGGATCATGGTATTCGCAGGATGGGCATGCATACAATTGGGTCTGTGGCAATGGCACAAGGCTGAGCAAAAACAAGCGATTACGCAGGCCGTCACGCAGTCCAACCATGCGCTGTCGCCGCAGTGGAAAGATCTTGCTAACCACGAATCACTTCAAGCACTGCATTTGCAGACAGTGACTTTCAGTGGCCATTATCTGCCCGCTTACAGCTTTCTATTAGACAACCAAGTCCATCAAGGGCAAGCCGGTTTTCACGTCATCACGCCTTTTTTAATAGATGACCGCCACCTGATCTGGGTAAACCGTGGCTGGGTGGCTGGTTTTGCAGAGCATAACAAAACGCCACAGATAGACACGCCAACCCAAACGCTTCAACTCACCGGCTTATTCTGGGTGCCGAAAAAAACTGCCTTTAGACTTGATCAGCCTGCAGACCGCTGGCAAGCGGTGCAATCCGTGGTCGATTTTAACTACCTGAAAACGTACGTCCCATATCGCTTTCCTGCCGCTATCGTTAAGCTTGACCCTCAACAAGCGCATGGCTATGTCCGTGCCTGGGATGTTCCCGTGGGGCAGGTAGAAAAACACTTGAGCTATGCCTATCAGTGGTTTGGCTTTGCGCTGGCCAGTCTGTTGATTGGACTCTATCAAATGATTGAGAAACGAGCTGTATGATGCAAGAGCCCCTTTTGACAACTCCGGTGGACGCGGTAGAACAACGCAAAGGCCGCATGATTTTTCTGTTATTGGCAGTCTTTTTTAGCGTCCCTTTGTTGGTCGTTACTGCCATGTACAAACTCGACTGGCGTCCTAGTGGCAAAAGCCATGGCCAACTGATACAACCGCCTGTCTCGATTGCCCATGCTCGGCATTGGGTCAATGACCAACAGCAAGCTGCGCCCGTGTTCTGGCAAGACAAATGGAATATGGTGTTTGTGACACAACAGTGTGATGACGCCTGCATGCAACGCATGTACGACTTTAGGCAAATTTATGTCTCGCTATACAAAGACATGATTAGGGTGCAGCGGGTATTAATTACCCAACAGGCGGATACCAGCAGTATCCGTGCACGCTATCCAGATATGTTGATTTTGAATGGTGAAGCTGCGCAGATTAATGAATTAGCTGGCTTGTTGAGTCAGGGCGGACAGGCGACGTTGCAGGCAAATCGGGTGTATTTTATCGATCCCTTAGGCAATGTCATGATGCAATATGGTCCAGAGATGGAAGCCAAATGGATACGCAAAGATTTAGTTAAACTGTTAAAAGCATCATGGGCAGGATAAGCATGTTTCACAAGCTCAGTCGAATAGCTGCTGTATTGGCATTGTGTGTGGTGGTGTTAGGCGCCTATGTGCGCTTATCTGATGCTGGCTTGGGCTGTCCTGATTGGCCAGGCTGTTACGGCACCTTAACCGTGCCACAAAGTGAAGCTGCGATTCATCAGGCGCAACTGGCCTATCCTGACAAGCCACTAGAACACGCCAAAGCATGGAAGGAAATGGCCCACCGTTACCTCGCCGGCAGTTTAGGTTTGCTGGTGTTGGTGTTGGCAGTATTGGCGGTGAAACAGCGTACACAGCTAAACACGCCTTGGCAGCTCTCCATAGTCTTACTGGTGTTGATCACCTTACAGGCGATGTTGGGCATGTGGACCGTGACCATGTTGCTCAAGCCTGTCATCGTCACCTTGCACTTACTCGGGGGGATGACGACCTTAGCCATCCTCAGTTGGATTGCTTTTCGACATACCCCTTTGCCCGCGATTCAGGTTTCATCTTGTCAGTGGCGCTGGTTACGTTTCGCTTTGTTGGTCTGGTTGGCGCAAGTCGCGCTTGGGGGCTGGACCAGTACCAACTACGCGGCGTTGGCCTGCACCGACTTTCCCACCTGCCATGGCGCTTGGTGGCCGCAGATGGATATGTCTGATGCCTTTCATATGACGCGGGCATTGGGTGAAAGCCAGCATGGCGGACAATTGCATTTAGACGCGCTGACGGCGATCCAGTGGACACATCGTTTAGGCGCCATAGTCGTTGCTTTTTGGCTACTGGTCAGCGCGCGTATCTTATGGGCGACGGGTCAGGCAAGAGGTGCAGCCGTTGGCTTGCTGGGATTGTTGACCGCACAGATTGCCCTGGGCATTGCGAACCTGCTATTACATCTGCCGCTCGTGTTGGCAGTCATGCACAATGCAGGGGCCGCATTGCTTGGCGTCTGGCTGGTCGCCATCAATAGCCGGCTAAAACAGGCTTAATATCATCGTTACACACAGGTGGGGGAAGAAAAGATGCAAACAACATTCATGACACAACTGGCCAGTGCCAGCATGAGCCTGCGACATTTTTATGCGCTGTGTAAACCGCGCGTCACGGCACTCATCGTGTTTACTGCCATTATTGGCATGTTCATGGCTACGCCGGGCATGGTACCGCTCTCGGTGTTGTTGGCCGCCACCGTGGGTATTGCCTTTGCATCAGGTGCGGCAGCTGCGTTTAACTGTTTGATTGAGCACAAAATCGATGCCATGATGGCACGTACCCGGGCGCGGCCTTTGCCCACCGGCCAGCTCTCGCAAATGGAAACCTTGTTGTTTGCCAGCGTGTTAGGCGGTGCCGGCCTCAGTGTGTTGTATTACTGGGTGAATCCACTGACCATGTGGCTCACCTTAGGTACGTTTGTTGGCTACGCCGTGATTTACACCGTGTTTCTCAAACCAGCCACACCCATGAATATCGTCATCGGCGGCGCTTCTGGCGCCATGCCTCCCATCCTAGGCTGGGCCGCGGTGAACAACACTGTTTCACCTGAATCTTTGGTCATGTTCTTAATCATCTTTGCTTGGACGCCGCCTCACTTTTGGGCTTTGGCGCTCTATCGTCGCGAAGAATATGCCAAGGTCGGCATGCCCATGTTGCCTGTGACCCATGGTGAACAATTCACCTTGCTGCATATCATGTTGTATACCGTGATTTTGGTGGTGGTATCTATGATGCCTTATGGGCTGGGTATGAGCGGCGGATTATACTTGGCGGCGGCGACCGTATTGAATGCCGTGTTTATGGTGTATGTGGTGCGCTTGTATCGCAGCTATTCCGATGCTTTAGCAAAAACCACCTTTAAATATTCTATTTTGTATCTCAGCCTGATTTTTGCAGCCTTGCTGCTGGATCATTATCTGATTTAACTTTTTGAGATGTCGCGCAGACCATTGTTTGCGCGACATTTGTTCACCACTTCAAATAACGCGGCCAGCCAATAAATACGCTGGCCGCGTTTATTTTTAGCGCTTCTCTTTCTAAGTCA
>JAIXZQ010000046.1 GCA_027489475.1 Methylophilus sp. | reverse complement strand
CCTCTTTCATTGAGATCGAGTTCACAATGGCCTTGCCTTGCACGCACTTGAGGCCAGCCTCAATCACCGACCATTTAGACGAATCAATCATAATGGGCACGCGAGCAATATCCGGCTCTGAGGCCACCAGGTTCAAAAAGTGCGTCATCGCCTTAACGGCATCCAGCATGCCCTCATCCATATTGATATCGATGACTTGGGCGCCGTTTTCGACCTGTTGGCGCGCCACACTCAAGGCTTCTTCGTACTGCTCGTTGATAATCATGCGCGCAAAGGCTTTTGAGCCGGTGACATTGGTGCGCTCGCCGACGTTCACAAACAGTGACTGCTCATCGATGATAAACGGCTCCAAGCCCGCCAGACGGGTGGCTACCGGCAGGGTAGGTATAGGGCGCGGCGGCAAGTCTTTAATGGCTTGATAAATTGCCGCAATATGGCCGGGGGTGGTGCCGCAGCAGCCGCCTGCAATATTGATAAAGCCACTCTCGGCAAACTCTTTGACCAAGCTGGCGGTAATGTCTGGCGTTTCATCAAAGCCTGTATCGCTCATCGGGTTGGGCAGACCCGCGTTGGGATAGATACACACAAACGTATCCGCGACTTTGCTCAACTCTTCGGCATAGGGCCGCATCAGGGTGGCGCCCAGTGCACAGTTCAGCCCCACGGTCAGCGGTTTGGCATGGCGCACGGAGTGCCAGAACGCTGTCACTGTCTGGCCGGACAAGATACGGCCTGAAGCATCGGTGACGGTGCCAGAAATCATGATGGGCCACGTCTTGCCCTCTTGTGCAAAAAACTGGTCAATGGCAAACAGTGCCGCTTTACAGTTCAAGGTATCAAAGATGGTTTCCACCATCAAAATATCGGCGCCGCCAGCAATCAAGCCGGTCACCTGCTCAAAATAAGCCTCCACCAATTGATCAAAGCTGATATTACGTGCCGCCGGATCGTTGACATCCGGCGAGATAGAGGCGGCTTTGGGCGTGGGGCCAAGTGCGCCGGCAACAAAGCGCGGTTTGTCTGGCGTGCTGTATTTCACGCAGGCGGCTTTGGCTAGCTTGGCCGCCTCAACGTTCATCTCATAGGCCAGATGCGCCATATGGTAGTCATCTTGCGCCACACTGGTGGCACCAAAGGTATTGGTTTCGATGATGTCGGCGCCGGCGGCCAGATATTGCTCGTGAATCTCTTGAATCACCTGTGGCTGCGTCAAAGTTAGCAGCTCGTTATTGCCTTTGACAAATAATTCGCGCTGGCCCGCCGGGCCTTGAAAGGTTTTAAAGCGCTCACCGCGATAATCCGCTTCCGTCAGTTTGTAGCGCTGAATCATGGTGCCCATGGCGCCATCCAAAATCAGGATGCGTTGCGCCAAGGCAGTGCGTAACCATTGTTCAGTCGCGGAGGTCGGAAGCAGCGTCATGCGAATCTACTTATTATCAAAATCATTATTTTAACACAGGCCCTAGGCAGCCCATGGCAAGGCTGGGCAAGCTGGGCGGTGGGGTCAGAAGTTGAATCTGACGGTGGTCATCAGCACATGGTTCTCGCGATCGGTATTTCGTTGATTGACCCACTGGTTTAAATACCCGATATCCATATTGGTTTGCGCATCAAACTGCCAGTTAATTCCCAAAAAAAAGCGATTTTGATCTAGGCCGCTACGCGCCCCCCAGTCGGTATCGTTGAGCTGAATAAACACCTCGTCAAACACCACCCATGCGAGTTTTGGCTGCCAGCCGCTTGGCAGGCTAGCGCGCACCATCTGCCGCAGACGATGGCCAATCTCAGCCGCATCCTCCCGCTTACGCTGTTCGAGACGGGTGCGGCTGGTGAAACTGATGTCTGCCACCGGCGCAAACTGCCATTGAAATTGCTGCCACAACCGCTGCTCTCTAAACATGGGCTGGCCCTGTGGATGGTTGAACACCGTATCAAACCCCAACCAGACACTGCGCGCAGCATCCAGCCGATAAAACAGTGCTGGACGTAAAATCAATTGGTCAAACTGTCGCCCCTCTTCGCGCCAGCGCGGATGGGTGTCCATACTCCAATAAAGCTGGTCTATTGGCAGCTTGCCTTGTAAGTAAATACTTGCCCAAAGTCGCCCATCCTCTTCGGTCTCGGCCCGTAGACCTGACATCGCCAGCAGAGTCATGAACACGCAGGCATAGGCGACACGTAAAAATCTGATTACCATGTTGCCAGTCATCATCTTCTCCTTTTTCCGGCAAGGACAATTCATGATATCAGGTTTGGTACAACTGTTTTTATGGCAAGGGCTGGGCGAACTGCTTAGCAAGTTTATGTTGCCCGGCATTCCCGGCCCAGTGCTCGGGTTGCTGCTCTTGCTCGCCTATCTGTGTATCCGCAAACAAGTGAATGATGATTTGGCCATGGTGGCGGATGCCTTTAGGCAGCACCTCGGGCTATTGTTTGTCCCTGCCTCGGTGGGCGTATTGCTATATTTGCCAGAACTCAAAACCCATGCGCTGGCGGTGGGCACGGCTTTGCTGGTCAGCGTATGCCTGACCATCGCCGTGACCGCGGTGGTACTCAAACTGTGCTGGTATCTGTCACTCAAACGGCAAAAGGCCGCCAACGTACCGATGAAGCAAGGCGGCGCGCATGAATAATCGACTGCCGATTGCTGACATTTGGGTCTATTTATCAGGCGACCCGCTGTTTGCCTTAATCATTACTTTGGCCACGTATCAACTCGGTTATGTTTGTTATGTGCGGGCGCAGCGCAATCCGCTGGTCAACCCTGTGGCGATTTCGGTCGTGCTGACATGCCTGACCATACACGCCTTAAACATGCCCTATGCGCAGTATTTTTCGGGGGCGCAGTTTGTGCATTTCTTACTCGGCACCGCCACGGTGGCTTTAGCGGTACCAATTTATCATGGCTTTAAGCGCAT
>JAIXZQ010000174.1 GCA_027489475.1 Methylophilus sp. | reverse complement strand
TGCCAGACACTGCCCACCCAGAGAAACAGACACAACAGCGCGACTAACGGCAGCATATGCAACAAATCGGCTTTCCAACTGAGCCGCCAACGTCTTGCCCATGAGAACCTATTTTCAGCGGGGCTGACATTGTGTAAAGACTCAGCCCTCATGCGAGGCCAAGCTTGAGTGCCCGATGAAAAAAACTGCATGTTTTTGCGGCGTGCGCTCTGTTGTCTGCTGCGCTGTTGTCTCACCCATCGTTGTATTGCTGGCGGGGATGGCTCACCCTGCCCTGCCTGTTGCCGTCTCACGCGGGTAAATGTTGGTGGAGACTTTGGCGACAGCTTCATAACGACAATGATGAATGAGCAAGACGCGCAATCACGTCGGGGAGCGCATCAGCCGCAGCGCACACTGGCCAATGTGAAGGCGCGGCGGCAAGATCACCGGCATAGCCCCAACTCGCCAGCACAAAGGGCAAATGATTAGCCTCAGCTGCTTGGCCGTCTTCGAGGCGGTCACCAATATACAAGCACTGTTGCGGCGACAAATCTTGCGCTGCCATCAGGCGGCCTATCATCTCGGTTTTGTGGCTGCACGGGGGCGTAAAAGCATCCAGCGCCACCACAGCATCAAACCACGGCTGCCAACCCAGATGCGCCAAAATCTTTAAGGTAGGCAAGTGGCGTTTATTGGTGGCGATATACAGATGAAAGCCTGCCTGCTTTAGGCTAAATAACATCTCGCTCACACCAGCAAACACCACGGTTGCCTGATAACCGACGCTGTCATAGTGTTGCTTAAAAGCCTCGGCCAAAGTCTGCAACACGGCTGGATCATGACTGCCACTCAATCGACTGAGGGTGGTCATCAGCGGTGGACCAATGACATCACTGCTCAATGGCCTGCACAACGGGGTTCCGGTGCTTGCAAATGCCTGCTCAAACCCCTGCAAGATACTAGGGGCTGAGTCAATCAGGGTGCCGTCTAAATCAAAAATTAAATGCGTGCGTGCCATGTGTGATTTGAAATAACAAATTGTGCGATGACGCTACATGAGTGACGCTGTACGAATGATGCGCGCCTAGCCTGCTAACTTGCGTCTTGATATTAAACAGAATCTTCACGCTAACCAGATTAAGGTGGCCATGCGCCCGGTTGCGCCGTCGCGTCGATAACTAAAAAAATCCTCTGGCTCACTGTAGGTGCAGCGGTTGCCGCCATATATCTGCGTGACGCCTACGGCATGCAGTCGTTGTCGCGCCAGAAGGTATAAATCACCCAGCCATTTTTCACCTGCCGGCACAAATCCTAGCGTTGCCGCCGGGTCGTGCCTCATAAACTGGGCACGCACCTCGCTGCCCACCTCAAAGGCGTGTGGGCCAATGGCAGGGCCAAACCAAGCCAGCAATTGGTCTGCCGGAACATGGGTGGTCATCGCCGCTACCGTAGCTTCAAGTACACCGTCGCATAAACTACGCCACCCCGCATGCACAGCGGCCACCACGCTGCCCGCTTGGTCGCACAACAGCACAGGTAAACAATCCGCCGTCATGGTCACGCAGACCACCTCAGGTCGGCGCGTAAAACTGGCATCAGCGCGTTCAGTACACTGCGCTTGCGCGGCATCAATCACCTGTACGCCATGCACTTGGTTTAACCAAACCGGCTCAGAAGGCAACAGGCTCGCAAGGCGCTGACGATTGGCCGCCACATGCATAGGCGCATCCGCCACATGCTCGCCCAGATTTAAACTGGCATACACGCCTTGACTCACGCCCCCATGCCGGGTGGTTTGCAATGCTTTCACCCGCGCTGGCGCTGGCCATTCTGGATAAATGACCGACAAGGCTGTCATGGCGCAACATCCTCGGAGACGTCATCTTCCAAGGCATCCTCGTCCAGTGCGTCTTCATCCCAAAGTTCGTCTGCTAAGTCGTCATCGCCCCAGTCATCATCGTCCTCGCCGATAAACAAGCCGTTTTCATCGACATTAAAGTCTACTGGGGATAAGGGCTCGTCCGGCAGATCAATGGTACGCATGGCATCAAGCAGCTCACGCATGTCGTCGGCCAGTTCAATCTGCCATTCCATAGGCTGTTGCGTCACAGGGTGTATCAAACCGAGTTTAATCGCGTGCAAGGCCTGCCGCTTAAAATTGGCAATCACCTCGCGCAACTCGGCTGACATTAATTTATGCGGAATAATGTTGCCTATGCCATACAGTGGGTCGCCCACCATGGGCGCTTTCAGGTGTTGCATATGTACCCGAATCTGGTGAGTGCGGCCAGTTTCTAGTACACAGCGCAAATAGGTATTGGTGCCAAAACGTTCCAAAATCTCATAATGCGTAATGGCCGGTTTGCCGCGGCGCACCACCGCCATTTTGACGCGTTGGTGCGGATGTCGACCGATGGGCTGCTCGACCTTGCCGTTACGCCATAACTGGCCCCAGACGATGGCGCGGTATTCGCGCTTGACGGTGCGCGCTTGCAACTGTCTGACCAAACTGGTTTGTGCCTCTAATGTTTTTGCCACCACCAGCAAACCGCTGGTGTCTTTATCTAGCCGATGCACGATGCCCGCACGTGGCACAGTCTTAAGGCTAGGCCAGCGATACAACAAGGCATTGAGCAAAGTGCCGCTCCAGTTGCCTGCCGCCGGATGCACCACCAGTCCGGCAGGCTTGTTAATCACTATCAGGGCATCGTCCTCAAATACCACATCCAATGCAATGTCTGCGGGTTCAAACGCGTGTTCTTGCGCATCTTTGGGCGGGGTAACAGACAACTGTTCGCCGCCCCAGACCTTGGTTTTTGCGGTGGGGACTTTGCCATCCAGCAGCACCCAGCCTTCTTTAATCCAAGTCTGCAAACGGCTACGTGAATGGTCTGGCATCATCTGCTGCAAGGCCAGGTCCAGCCGTTGTCCGCCCAAATGGGTGGGGACGACCAGAGGGATGGAGGTGCTTTCTTTCATCATTTCAAACGGCATCAGTTATAATGCCAACATCCTTTAGCGTTTTATAGTGAAATCACAGTAGATTGAACAACATGCCTCGCATTTTACCGCTTAACCTCCTGTTCACGCGTGCTTTTATTTTGCTGGCTGCCTGTGTGCTGGGCGCATGTGCCATTTTTGGCAATCCCAACCCGCCAGATGAAACCCGTGGCTGGAGCGAGCAAAAGCTCTACGCCGTCGGCCAAGAAACCATGGGCGATAGAAACTATGACAAGGCGATTGGCTATTTTCAAAAGCTTGAATCACGCTACCCGCACGGCATTTACGCCTCGCAGGCACAGTTAGAAATCGCCTATGCTTATTATAAAAAAAGCGAGCCGGTACTTTGTTTGTCAGCAGTAGACCGCTTTATCAAGCTGCATCCCAATCACCCCAGTCTCGACTATGCCTATTATTTAAAAGGGCTGGCGACCTTTAACGAACGGGGTTTTCTTGAAAAAACCACCAAGCAAGAAATTAACGACCGCGACCCCAAAACCCTACGCATCTCTTTTAATGCATTTAAAGAACTGGTCGAACGCTTTCCAAACAGCCGCTACCAAAAAGACGCGACCCAGCGCATGGTCTATTTGGTGAACACTTTGGCCAAGCATGAGATGCACGTTGCCCGCTACTATATGCAGCGTAAAGCCTACGTGGCGGCGCTAAATCGTGCACGCTATGTGTTAGAAACCTATCCAAATTCAAATGCCGTTGAAGATGCGCTCGTCACGCAGGTCAGTGCCTACGATGCGATGGAAATGACCGATTTAAAAAATGACACCTTGCGCATTCTAAAGACCAATTACCCTGAAAACCCCATGATTACCGGCAAAATCAACCAAGATGAACAGGTATGGTGGCGGTTTTGGGAGAGTCTGTACTAAGCCTTTGGCGTGTGTATCCTTTCTTGCTGTTGATACAGCGCACCAGCCTTCTTTGTTCGCTAAGTCTGTACATCGCCTCTGGCGATACCGTACGGCAGTTTCAGCGTTTTAACTTCAGTGTCTTCTCGGCCACTCTTTGATCAAAGCGCGTGCGTTGAATCAAATGCCGTTGATGGGTACCACGCGCGATCATATCAACCCCATCATGCGCCTCGACACGAAAAGTCAGTTGACGGCCTTGCACTTGAATCAAGGTCACCTCGACTGTCACCGTTAAACCCGGCGGCGTGGGCGCTTCATGACTCACGGCAATATGCGTCCCCACGCTCTGCTCCTCTGGCGCCTCTAAATAAGGCGCAATCGCCTTGATACACGCCCATTCACACAAGCCCACCATAAAGCCGGTGGCAAACACAGCGGGCAAAGCCTGAAACTCTGGCGCCTCGGGATACAAATTCGGCACGGTTTTATTGCCAGGGATAGTGTACTGATGGGTGTAGCGCAGACCTAAGTGCAGCGTTGCCAGCATAGCAGTCCTTTCCTAAAACGAAGCTTAAGCGTCAGACGCGCTTATATATAGGCATGATACGTTTGACAGAGCCTAGGCGTCATGGCTTGCTTGATGCAGATAAGCTAGCCTAAATAGCCATATTCATCATACAGCTCGCAGCAAACTAGGCATGCGATTTTGGCATGCGATTTAAGGCATGGCTTTGAATACGTGATATTCGCCACCGGTTTCATTGCCTTGAAACGAGCGCGCTCGCACACCAGCGGCCGCCTCCATCTCATAAGGCACATGGT
>JAIXZQ010000094.1 GCA_027489475.1 Methylophilus sp. | reverse complement strand
GAGGTGGTGCTGGTGATGTTTTTGCGTAAGCTGATAGTGTTGCCCGTGCAGGATGCCACCCCCACCTACATAGAAATTGCCACATGGCTGGCGGGGGCCTTTGTCATGGCGTTAGTCTATATTTTGATTCGTCTGGCCGACAAACCCAGCGCACGTTAAGCGCCAGACGCAACAGCCCTCAACCAACGCTTAAATCCATGCCAGACACCAACTCGACAACAGACATACAGCATCGCCAAGACCAAACCTTTATGCAGTTGGCGCTGACATTGGCAGCTCAAGCTGCTACGCAAGGTGAGGTGCCTGTGGGTGCGGTGGTCGTCAAGGATGGGCAGGTGATTGCCACCGGCTATAACGCGCCCATTGGTCAACATGACCCAACAGCCCACGCCGAAATACAAGCCCTGCGTGCGGCTGCTGTCAAACTTGGTAACTATCGGCTAGTGGATTGCACGCTGTATGTGACCTTGGAACCTTGCGCCATGTGCAGTGGCGCGATTCAACATGCCCGTATTGCACGGCTGGTATATGGGGCCAGCGATGCCAAAACCGGCTGTTGCGGCAGCGTGGTTAATTTGATGGCGGAATCCAGACTCAACCACCATTGCAGCGTAGAGGGCGGCATATTGGCTGAAGCCTGTAGTGGGCTATTGAGCACATTTTTTCGCCAACGCAGACTAGAGAAAGCCCAGCCCCCTCGCGAATAATGCTGGCGGCCTGAGCTTCCGTGAAAGGTTGCCTATAAAAAACCCCGCCATAAGACGGGGTTTTGATATGCGTAACAGAAACAGCGGCTTATTCGCGGTTACCCAACAATGCCAGCAGAATGTTCAACAAATTAACAAACAGGTTGTAGATGTCCAAATACAGGTTTAAGGTCGCCATCACATAGTTGGTCTGACCACCCCGCACAATCTGGTTGACGTCATACAAAATATAGCCTGAAAAAATCAACACGGACACGCCAGAAATCGCCAGTGACAAGGCCGGGACTTGAAAGTACAGATTTGCCAAACCCGCCACGATGGCCAAAACCAAGCCTATCATCAAAAACTTGCCAATGCCGCTAAAATCACGTGCTGGGGAGGAACCAATCCCTGCCAAGGTCAAAAAGGTGATGCCAGTGCCCGCGGCCGCCAAGCCAACGATTTCAGCACCGTTACGCAAATGCAAAGCATGTTGCAGAATCGGGCCTAACATAATGCCAAACGCAAAGGTCATGGCCAACAATAACCAAACACCCAGCCCACTGTTTTGATTAACGGCAATCAGCTTAAATAGGCCAAACATCACCGCCATAAAGCCGATAAAGAACATAAAGGGATGTGCCGCCATCCAGCCAAAGTTCATTTGCAAGCCCACATAGGCGCCAATCACGGTGGGCACCATGCTCACGCCAAGCAGCGCATATGTATTGCGCAACACGCGCTGTTGCGCGTCGTTGACCTGACCCTCACGACCTAAAACTTGAATCTCAGACATAGTGTGACTTCCTCTCTACGGTTAAAACAAATTCAACTTCTTTAAGATAACGTCAAACACCCAAAGTTTCAAGGACAACCGTGACACGGCCATGACAACTTTGCATGAAAATAGCTAAGCGTGCAGGCTGTTTACAGCTTCCATAGCACCAGCAAGACCAGCGCAATCAACAGCACACGGGTGACTTGATACACAGGTTTATTCCATTTTTTAAAACGGCGTCGGTATTGCCCGACTACCCACGCATAATGAAATAGCCGATTGATAATGCCGGTTTGGTCGCCTGCCTCATTGGGTGAACTGGCAGCCGTGACGATGGTGTTGGCCAAAAAGCGGTTCACCGCCTGCGCCCAGCGCGTACGCATAGGCCGTTCAATGTCACAAAACAGAATAATGCGGGTTTGGTCGGTGCGGTTGTAGGCCTCATGGATATAGGTTTCGTCAAACATCACGGCTTGCCCATCGCGCCAGCTGTAATCCTCGCCATCCACCCGAATAAAGCAGCCATCATCATTAGGGGTGACCAAGCCCAAGTGAAAACGCAACGAGCCCGCATAAGGGTCACGGTGCGGACGTAAATGCGCGCCGGGTGGCAACTCGGCAAACATGGCCGCCTTCACGCTGGGCAGACTTTGCAATAAGGCCACGGTATTCGGGCAATAGACACTGGCCGACGGATGCTGCGCGTCATACCACTTGAGATAAAAGCGCTTCCAGCCCGTTTTAAAAAACGAGTTAAAGCCAGCATCATTGTTGCTTTTTGCGGCGGCAATGCGTTCTTGCTCACGCACATACAAGGCTTCTTGGCGAATGGCTTGCCAGTTATCGGTAATGGATTTGAGCTCAGGAAAGTCGTTCACCGACACAAACGGCGTAGTGGGCGCTTTTGAAAACAGATACAAAAATACATTAAACGGCGACACCACCCCTGAGTGATCGAACAACTGGCGGAAAAAACGGTGGCGAACCTTACCGCGAAAATGTACATAACTGACTGAGGCGAGAAACACCCCGATAACTATCCATTTCATCGTCTGCTCTTTTGCGTCTATGGTACCAAGGTTAACTTTCCAACGCGCTATTCTACTCCATCCGCTATCAGACTGGCGGCTTAGGCAAATAAGTCAGGCGCTTCTTGCCCTAACCCTGCCACGCGCTTGACGGCATCCACATAGACGGTAGACTCACGCAAGGCGATGCGATTCAGTGGCTGCGCCCCGCCGTGCATACGCGCCAGCCTTGCCAAACTCGGTGCTGAAATCGGCCACGCCAAGGTGGCTAGCAGCGTATCAGCCAAGTCAGGGCGATTACACAGCAAAATCATGTCGCACCCGGCTTGCAAGGCGGCACGGGCGCGGGCGGTAACATCGCCTGCCACGGTAGCACCCTCCATGCTGAGGTCATCACTAAAAATCACGCCATTAAAGCCCAAGCGCTCTCGCAAGACTTTTTGCAACCAGCGTGGTGAAAAGCCTGCCGGTTGCGCATCGACCTGCGGATAAATCACATGGGCGGGCATAATGGCATGCAAGCCCTCGTCTATCATGCGTACAAACGGTTGCATATCGTTTTGTGCAATCTGGTCAAAACTGCGGTCATCTACCGGAATGCTGACATGCGAATCAGCCACCACAAAGCCATGTCCGGGAAAATGCTTGCCCACTGCCGCCATGCCCGCTTTTTTCATGCCTTGCATCAGGCTAAACGCCAGTTCATTGATGGCTTGTGGGTCACGGTGAAAGGCGCGGTCTCCAATAACCAGACTGTCGCCATAATCCATATCCAGCACAGGCGTAAAACTAAAGTCTACGCCATGCGCCCGCAGTTCGGCCGCCAAAATATAGCCAGCCAAGGTGGCCAACTCTCGGGCTTTGCGCGGCTGCGTATCCCACAACTGACCAAAGACGCGCATGGGCGGAATGCGGGTAAAGCCCTCTTTAAAGCGCTGTACTCGCCCCCCTTCGTGGTCGACGGCAATCAACAAAGGCGGCTGGCGCACGGCATGAATGCTGGCCGTTAGGGCGTCCAACTGCGCACAATTTTCAAAGTTACGTGCAAACAGAATCACGCCGCCCACCAGCGGATGTTGTAAACGGCGAATATCATCAGCAGTGAGCGTAGTGCCGACGACATCCAGCATGACAGGCCCTAAAGACATACACACTTTCCTAAAAAATGATTGAAGGATACATACACGACCTCGCCAGAACCCTGGCAGACGTTGGCCTGATCCGCATGAACGGGCTTAAACACGTGCGACGCACCCTTGCGCATGCACATCCCCTGCATCCGCCTTTAAGGAGCGAGGTTCGCCGCGTTGGGTAGACATTTTAAACGATAAAGACTGGTGGTTTCGCGTGCCCGTGCAGCAAATAACACATCGTTGGGGTCACGCGCACGACCATGTCTGGGTGCAACGGTGTGGCGTTCAACTAAGGTCAAGCCTGCCTCAGATAGCCAGCCCGCCAGTTGACCAGGGGCGCGCAAGCCTATCAGTTCAGCCAAATCAGACATCACCAGCCACGCTTCGCCGTTGGCGGTCAAATGTTGCGGTACACGGTTTAAAAACGCACACAGCATACGGCTGTCGGGGTCATAGACTGCATGTTCCAGCGGCGTATTTGCCTTGGCGGGTAACCACGGCGGATTACACACTGCCAAATCCACCTTGAGGTGTTGTGGAAACAAATCGGCTTCAAGCACAGTGACCTGCGCTGCCAAGCCCAGCCGTTGCAGATTGTCTTGCGCGCAGGCCAAGGCGCGCGGCTGATTGTCAGTCGCGGTTACCTGTGCCACCCCACGGCGCGCAAGGAGGGCGGCAATTACCCCGCTGCCGGTGCCGATATCCAAGGCCGAGCTGGCCGTTAACGGTGCGCTGGCAATCAAATCAAGGTATTCCCCCCGCACCGGTGAATACACACCATAGGCAGGATGAATGCTTTGCCCCAGGGCCGGAATGGGAACCCCTTTAAGCCACCATTGATAGGCGCCCACCATGCCTTGCAGCATCTGCATGGGGAGTAACAGCGCTTCAGGCACTTGCCCCAACGCATGTTGCACGGCGTCAACCGTGGAGGGCGCACGTTTGAGCAGGCAGTTGCCTTGATGCAGGGGCAAGAGTAGCTTGTTTAATAGATGTGCGCGTTGAATCTGGCGGGCGCGATACAGATGAAATGTCTGTAACAGCGTATCGGCAGGTTTAATAGGTTTTTTATCCAGCCGTCTGGCCATCGCCTGCAAGAGCTGACGGGCATTGTGAAAATCACCGTCATAGACCAGACCCGCGCCTTCAGAGGCTAGCCTGAATGCGGTGTCTGCCGAGGTCTGGTCGCCTATGACCTCTAGCCACTGTGGGGCGGCATGTTGCAGACTGTCTGGCCATTGCGCCGACTGCAGCTGACCATGGTGTTGCCATTGACATAGCGTCATGCTGCGCGGTCCAGCTTAAATGGGTTAAAGTCGGTGTGTCTGTCGTAGTAGTCTTCGTTTTCGACACGCTTGAGAAAGGCCACCACCCAATAGGTCACAGGGGTGAATACCACCTCGACCAGAATTTTAGCGATGACTTGTGCGGTGATAATCAGAGGAATCATATCGTTCGGGATGATGCCGGTATCCCAAAAAGCCAGCGGCACAAACAGTAGCGTATCCACCGCCTCGCCAAAAACCGTGCTGGTAATGGTACGTTGCCACAAATGCTTGCCTTGGCTGAGCAGTTTCATTTTGGCCATGACATAGCTGTTCACAAACTCGCCCACGGCAAACGCCACCAGCCCGGCCAGCGAAATCCGCCAAGTGCTGCCAAAGGCCACCTCATACTCATGCTGGTGATGCCAATACGGTGCGGGCGGCATGGCCACTATCATCCACGCCATCAGGCTGGCAAAGGCCAAGCCAGCAAAGCCCGCCCAAATCACGCGTCTACTGGCGGCATAGCCGTAAACCTCAGTCAAAATATCGCCAAAAATAAAACTAATTGGAAAAAACAGCACCCCGGCGCCAAACGTCAGGGTGCCTAGCCAGGGCGCTTCAATCTGCGTGACTTTGGCTGGGCCAATCAAATTAGAGCAGACCAGCACGCAGACAAAGGCGGCCATAATCAGGTCGTAATAGCGGTAATGTTTGTTCATCGTTGCCCTTCACTGCGCACATCCCACTGGTCACGCATCCAGTCGCCACCCAGATTGATGGCTAAAATCAGGCTCATCATGCTCGCCCCTATGCTCAGCACATAATGCGGCGACACCAGCATAAAGCGCACGGCATCGCGCAACATGCCGCCCCAAGACGCTTCTGGCGCTTGCACGCCAATGCCTAAAAAAGACAGCGCGGCCTCGGCAATCATCACGCTAGCCATGCTGTAGGTGGCTTCAACCAAAACGATGCTGCGCAGCAAGGGCAAAATATGTTGCGTGATCATGCGGCCATCACTGGCACCCAGCGATTGCGCGGCCAGCACATGCGCGCGCTGACGCAAGGACAATGCTTGCGTGCGCGTGAGGCGGGCCACACTGACCCAGCCGGTCAAACACAGCGCCAAAATTAAATTAGGCAATCCCGGCCCCAGCACAGCTGCCAGCGCAATGGCCAGCAACAAGCCAGGAAACGCCAGCACCACATCGGTCACCTGCATCAATAGATGGTCAGCCCACCCGCCATAATAGCCGGCCAACAAGCCGCAGAGCAGGCCGATACTCACTG
>JAIXZQ010000373.1 GCA_027489475.1 Methylophilus sp. | reverse complement strand
CTTGAACTTTGTCTACATCAAAGCTGCCTGCACGCTCAACCGCGGCTTTGTACAACCATGGGCCCAAATAGGCTGCTTGGGTCACGTCACCAATGACGGCATCTTTACCCCAGCGCTTTTTAAAGGCCTCAACAAATTTCTTGTTCTCGGGATTGTCCTGAGACTGGAAATACTTCATCGCGGAGTAGAAGCCAGCCAAGTTTTCACCGCCAATGCCCAAGACTTCGTCCTCGGTCACTGAGATGGTCAACATGGTCTGTTTGCTAGAGTTCAAGCCTGCGGCGTTCAATTGTTTGAACCAAGCCACGTTACTGCCGCCCACTACCGCGGCGTAAATGACGTCTGGTTTTTTCAGCTTGATTTTGTTGATGACTGAACCAAACTGGGTATCGCCCAACGCAATATACTCTTCACCCACCACCGAGCCGTGTAAATGTTGCTCGATGTGTTTACGGGCAATTTTCATTGAAGTGCGTGGCCAGATGTAGTCAGAGCCAATCAGATAAAAGGTCTTGGCTTTTTTCTCTTTGGCAATCCAATCTAAGCCTGCCAGAATTTGTTGCGTCGCTTCTTGGCCGGTATAAAACACGTTCTTGGATTGCTCCAAACCTTCGTAGAAGGTTGGGTAGAACAGCAAGCCATTGTCTTTTTCAAACACGGGCAACGCGGCTTTACGTGAGGCAGAAGTCCAGCAACCCATGACGGAGGCGACTTTATCTTTTTCCAGCAATTTTTTTGCTTTTTCTGCAAAGGTTGGCCAATCTGATGCGCCGTCTTCTTGCACTACTTCAATCTTGCGGCCCAAAATACCGCCCATGGCGTTAATCTGCTCAATCGCCAGTTTTTCGGCCTGAATAGAACCGGTTTCACTGATGGCCATGGTACCGGTGGCGGAGTGCAGAATCCCGACTTTGACTGTGGTATCGGTCACAGCCAAGCCAGTGGTGTTGACCTTGGCGGTTGGATAATCAGCGGCGAACGCGTGGCCACTGACCAGACCAGCAGCCATCATGGCCGCTAGCAATGCGCCTTTCATAAAACCTCTTCTGTTGTTTTGCTGCATGTCATTCTCCTTTAGGATAAATTCATTGATGCGTAGGGATAAACGGTTTCAAGCCACCTGGCAGATTGCGTCACCATGGAATGTATTGCTTGCCTTAATGGCCCACCATCCAGGGTCTGGCGGTTTTTTTGGTTTGCATCTGCAAACCGGGCTTGCCTGTGTCCGGATTAACCGGGGGTTTGGTTTTGCAGGTGTGCGTTCCGGTGCAGCCGCAGCTAGAGCGGCGGGCCGCACGCGGATCGTGCGCAGATTTCTCATTACGTTCATGCGCCGTACGTTGCCATTTATCCAAAATGGCGAGACGTGGGACTGAGACGATGCGCGGACTCATGGCACCGCAACATTCACAAGGTGCGGGCAGGCTGGAGTCACTCATCTTGCGAAGTGCGCTAAACACTCCACAGCTATCACAGGCATATTCGTAAAGCGGCATCTGCGGTTTCCTTAGTTACTGTTTCATTCACAACACACGAAAGTGATTAAGAGCATTTGGAGGTATCGATGCCCGGTGGCACTTCAATCTTCGGTCCGTCGGCGTTGGGTCGAATATCAAACTCGAAAATTTCCGTCGGCAGCCACAAGGTCGCACAGGCGTTTGGAATATCCACAATGCCGCTGATATGTCCTTCTACAGGTGCCGTGCCAAGAATCGCTAACGCCTGCTCACCGCTATACCCAAATTTCTTCAGATACTCGATGGCGTTCAGACAGGCCTGACGATAGGCGACGTGAACATCTAGATAGTGTTGCTTGCCAGCCTCATCGACCGAAATACCTTCAAAGATCACGTAATCGCGATAGGTTGGCGTAATCGGGCTAGGCTGGAAAATAGGGTTTTTGATACCGTATTTCTTCACCCCATCTTTAATCAGGCCGACCTTGATATCAAGATAACCGGCCATCTCAATCGCGCCGCAGAAAGTGATTTCACCATCGCCTTGTGAGAAGTGCAGGTCACCCATGGACAGGCCACCGTCTTTCACATACACCGGGAAGTACACGCGAGAGCCTTTGGTCAGGTTTTTGATATCGCAGTTACCGCCGTGGTCACGCGGTGGCACGGTTCGGCACCCTTCCATCGCCGCTTGTTTGGCCGCATCGCCCGTCAGTTTGCCCATCACGGCAGACTTGGGTTCAGGCGGCAAAGCCAAAGCGGGGACTCGGTCTGGATCGGTGGCAATCAGCTCGGCTTCGCGTTTGTTCCAGGTTTCGAGCAGTTCGCGAGAAGGCAAGCAGCCAATCAAGCCTGGGTGCATGATGCCGGCGTAACGGACTTTAGGCACATGACGGGAGGTGGTGTAGACGCCGTGGAAATCCCAAATGGATTTACGAGCCTCAGGGAAATGATCCACCAAGAAACCGCCACCATTCTCTTTGGCAAAAATACCGTTAAAGCCCCATTGCGAGTCTTCAAAGGTACCTACATCCAAAATATCCACCACCATCAAGTCGCCCGGCTCAGCGCCTTCAACGCCAATCGGGCCACTGAGGTAGTGCACTTGGGTCAGGTCAACGTCACGCACGTCATCGGCGCTATCGTTATTGCCAATCTGGCCACCGGTCCAATCCATACATTCGACCCGAAACTCATCGCCGGGCTTGACCATGGCCACCATGGGCAGGTCTGGGTGCCAGCGGTTGTGAATCTGACCGTCCTGCTCCCAGGGTTTTTTATCCAAATCCAATTTCACTATTGTTTTCATTTCATGCGTCTCCTTGGTGAATCAAGTTGCAAGCTGAGGGTTAAAACTGCATCTGCAGTGCAACCTTGATAAAGTTGTCACTGGATGCGCCAGAGGTGTCAGTTTTGCCGTAGGTGGCAGTGATGACAGAGTTGTATGGGGCAATAACGAAGTTGGTGCCAATTTCAAAGCGTTTGATATCGTTGCCACCTGGAGTGTTAATGGTAGTGGTAGGCGATGTTGTGGTATTTAACGTGGTAACACCGTCGGCATCAAATTTCTGATAGCGAACAATAGGCATAAACTTGCCCCAGCCCACCGGCTCATTAAACAGATAGCCCATCCCTGCAGAGTAGGCGTGGCCTTGTTCACCTAAGAACACATTATCGGTGTCATAGTAGTAGTAGGCCGCTTCGGCAGAGAATGTTCCTGGACCTACGTCTTTTTTCTCTAACAGAAAATCAACGCTGTAAGATTTGTAGTCGCCAGCCAAACCAGCGGCATTCACAGCACCGTCTTTCTTGATACGGCCAGCCACGCCAATCGACAAGATATCTTTGGCACCAAAGTAGTTACCTGTACCGTAATAGCCTGGCTCAGCATCCCAGAAGTTGTATTGCACGCGACCGGCATACATCAAATTGTCTTTGGTGTTAGGCGATTGCGATTGCGCACCTACACCACTAAAACGAAAGATTTGATTACCTTCAAATGCACCAAAAGAAATTGCCAGATGGTCTTCGAGGAAACTGGTCACTACGGCCACCCCTTCATCACGGCCAATCACGCCGCCGTTCCAACCGTAACGAGAGGCGATATTGGCCCAGTAACCGCCGCCCATAGAGTAGTACGGACCGGCCATATTGGCGCGATCACTGGGTGACAAGAAACGGCCAGCCCAAATCGCCACTTCTGGCGTCAATTGAAACTGG
>JAIXZQ010000101.1 GCA_027489475.1 Methylophilus sp. | reverse complement strand
TGACTACACCTCGGCCAACACGCAATATTATGAAGTCGAAGCCAGGCCCGGCGAAGATATTCGCTTGGTCATGATACGCCGCATGATTGCCATTATCCGCGAGCACTATGACGGTGACTTTGATTGGATTTCTAACCGGCTTGGTCGTACCGTATCCTTGTCTGCGCGTCCTGCGGACACGGCAGGCCTAGAAGACTTTTTGATGAAAGAGTTTTTTGGCCCAAACTACAAAAATCAGGATTTGTACGGGCGCTAATCAATAGAACACACCATGCTAGGTACACTAAAACAAGGTCGGCAGACATATAACCCCCTTTGGGGCTATGCGCTGACATTGTGTTTAGGATTGGCTGCAACCACCTGGTTAGGCTTGATTACATTCAAATGGCTTGGGTTAAGTTTGCTTACCCTTGTCTACATGTTGTGGATACTGTGGGCAGCGTATTTTTTACCCGGGCTTACAGCGATGTTCACAGTGTTCTTGGCTGTGATACTCATCAATTATTTTTTTATCGACCCCCGCTTTACCTTGCGCATCGGCAGTGTGCAATCTTGGGGCATGCTCTCGGTGTTCTCGGTGGTGGCTATCACAGTCAGCCATCTCATGCACAAACTGAAACAACAAGCTATGCAGGCACAATTGGCCGCTAAGCAGGCAGCGTTTTTTCAATCACTTGCGCAAACCTTATCAAGCCATAGCAGTGTAAATCAGTCACTACAGGCAGCCTGTGATTTATTGCACCAGACATTTGATTGGCAGATACGTATTGTAAGCGTGGATGCAGCATTGAATATCTTGCATATTGCGGGGGATGATCGCCTAGAGGTTTCTGCCGCCAGCGTGCAATGGGCAATAGACTATCAGCGAGCAATAGGTGCAGGAACGCCTGATTGGTCAATGCTCACAATGTGTATCGTCCCTTTTAAACAGCCATTACATGAAGTGCTTGTGGTTGCGCGCCCGCAGAGTCTCACGCAGTCATCTTATTTCTCTGATATTCATTTTTTACAAACTGTAGTAGAGCAATGTACGGTTACAACCCTCAAGTTAAGACAGCAACATGCACTGGCTGAAGCCACAGAACAAATGCGCGAAGATGCATTTAAAAAAACATTGTTGACTGCCTTGTCACATGATATGCGCACGCCATTGACGGCCATTTTGGGCGCAACAAATGTGCTGTCAGATCCACATATACCATTGGCAGCAGAGCAGCGTTTACAGCTTTTGCAGAGCATACAATCTGAAGCAGATTACTTAAATCATGCCACTGAAAATATTCTGACATTGGTCAAACTAGAGGCGGGTGAGCGAACATTACGCTGTGAATGGCAATCTTTGCATGAAGTTATTCAGCACGTTGCCCAGCGTTATCAACAACGACGCCCCGCAGAAACCATTGTAGTCGATACGTTGACTGTCAATCCGGCCGTGCTGGTGAATATCGATGCCATCTTGGTTGCGCATGCGTTGTCAAACCTAGTAGATAATGCTTTGCAATGGAGAGCGTTACAAACTCCAATTACGCTACAGTTGACGCAAAACGATCACCGCTTGGCCGTTACGGTGATGAACATTGGGGCTGGGTTTAGCAAGGGGTTTGATATTGCAGCATTTCAGTCTCATCCCACACCAAAACATTCTGGGAGAGGATTTGGCTTAGGTCTGCATATCGTACAGACCATTATGCATTTGCATCATGGGCATCTGCATCATGGCCAACAGCTTGTTGAGACTGGCACTGCAAGCACGATATCTGATGAAGAATGCCCAAATAACCCCACCCCTTTGTATGATACATGGGTCACCATGTCGTTTCCTGTCAATTCAGCGCAAGCAAGTTTGGCGGTTCCAGAATGAATAAGCCATTTGGAGAGGATGATAAGGCGCATCTATTGCTGGTAGAGGATGATTGCGGTGTTTATCGGTTTTTACTTCCTGCATTATCAGCGCATGGCTATCGCGTCACCCACGCGCGAACTCTTTTTCAGGCAAGAGAGGCCAAGTCATGCGACATGGTCATTCTTGACCTAGGATTACCTGATGGTCAGGGTGAGGCCTTTATTACGCATTTGCGACACTATTCAGATATCCCGATTTTGATTTTGTCTGCCCGGCAAGATGAGGAGGGTAAAGTCCACTGTCTGCAACTAGGGGCGGATGATTATTTGATGAAGCCATTTGGTTTGCAAGAATTATTAGCGAGAATACAAGCTGCATTGCGCCGCGCGGCTAAGATGCATATGCGAGATCATCAATATCAGGTCGCAGATGTATTGATTAATCGAGTCACTGGGGTTATTAGCAAGTCGGGCAAGCCAGTACATTGCACTCCCATAGAGCATGCATTGCTGATGCAGCTAGCCAGCCAGCCTGGTCGCATTTTTACACATGCTCAGTTGCTCGCAGCGGTGTGGGGCAATGAATATATTCAAGATACACATTATTTGCGTATTCATATTGGCCGTTTAAGAGCCAAAATTGAGGACCAACCTGCGATGCCGCGCATTGTGCTTACCGAACTCGGGCTAGGCTATCTGTTGGCATAGCGCCTTCAAAGATGCATTAGGCGTTATTCAAATTTTTATCAATGTTTATGCGATTGATACACCCTGTTTGACATGCTGTCTTCGTCATTTAAGCAGACAGGTAATCAGATGGGAACAGACACAATAAAAAAGCAAGGTTTAGCTGCATTGGCCCTAGGTGCAATCGGTGTGGTGTATGGGGATATTGGGACTAGCCCTCTCTACACCATGCAGGTCATCTTTAACCCTGCAACGGGGATTTCTCTTACACAGAACAGTATATTTGGCGCGGTATCAGCAATTTTTTGGTTACTCATGGCAATTGTGACCCTTAAATATGTTGTTCTGGTCATGCGCGCAGACAACAACGGAGAGGGCGGCGTGATGGCGTTGCTCGCGTTGGTCATAGCTAAACTTCATCCGCACAATGTTATACAACGTTGGCTGGTCTGGCTTGGGGTCATGGGTGCTGCCTTATTTTATGGTGATAGCGTATTAACCCCAGCCATTTCCGTACTCTCTGCTGTGGAGGGTCTCAAAATCGCTTACCCTGCGTTAAGCAACGCGGTGCTTCCTCTATCTATGGCGATCTTGCTCGCATTGTTCTCGCTACAACGCTATGGCACCCAGACTGTTGGGCGTTTTTTTGGCCCGATTGTGATTACTTGGTTTTTACTCTTAGCGGTTGTGGGCGGGATGCATATTTTTACTGCTCCAGAAATATTGCAGGCATTACATCCTCGCTATGCATGGCAGTTTTTGCATGCTCTCGGTCTCGGTGTGTTTTTGGCTATTGGCGCGATTTTACTCGCCGTGACTGGAGCAGAGGCCCTATATGCGGATATGGGGCATTTTGGAAGACCGGCAATTCAATGGGCATGGATTGGGCTCGTTTTCCCGTGTTTGGTGTTGAATTATCTAGGGCAGGGTGCTTTGTTGTTACATCACCCAGAAGCCATCGAAAATCCATTTTTTCTATCTTTTCCTAAAGTAATGCTGATTCCGGTAGTGGTGCTTGCAACCATGGCGACCATCATCGCCTCACAAGCGGTGATCTCTGGTGCTTTTTCTATGACACGCCAAGCGATTCAGCTTGGTTTCTTGCCAAGAATGCGGATACAGCATACCTCTGCAACGACTGCTGGACAAATTTATATGCCAGCAGTGAATTGGACACTGTGTATTGCGGTCATCATGGTCTGTTTGACTTTTAAAACCTCGGCAGCATTGGCTTCGGCGTATGGGATTGCGGTTACAGGCACCATGCTGGTAACAACGTTTTTAATGATTGTGTTGATGCGATTATATTGGAAGCTATCATGGGGGTTAATCATCAGCCTCTCTGGGCTGATGGTTTGCTTAGATATGATTTTGCTGGGTTCTGCTGCAGTTAAATTTATGCAAGGCGGTTGGTTTCCTGTCGCGCTCAGTGCTTGCGTCATGGTGATGATGACCACATGGAAAACAGGTCGAGCATGTTTACTCAAACAGACGGCCTATGCCGGTCCAAAGTTACTTCCTTTTGTTCAAGACTTAGTAAGCCATCCTATGCCACGCGTAGCGCGAACGGCGGTTTATATGGTCTCTGATCTTGAGACTGTCCCCCAAGCGCTGTTGCATAATCTCAAACATAATCAGGTATTGCACCAACATACATTGTTTGTGAATGTTATCTTTACGGAAGAACCTTATGTCAATGCGCAAAATCGGTCCAGGCTCACATTGCTGACGCAAAATTTTTGGCAGTTGCAATTAAGATACGGCTTTATGCAAACTGCCGATATTCCACGAGCCTTGCAGCAAATCACGCTGGATGGACAGCCAATTGATTTGTTTAGTGTCTCGTACTTTTTGAATCGCGACATTATCGTAACGGACAGTGGAGGTGCAATGCCGCGTTGGCGAGATCAAATTTTTGCTGCGATGATGCGCAACGCTGGAAGCGCGGTGGAGTTCTTCAACATTCCAGCCAATAGCGTTATTGAACTTGGTAGCAGGATACAGTTGTAAGGCGACGACATGAATTTGAAACCGCCTTACTAAATGAGCAAGGCAGCATTCAACCCATGGATTTTTAAAAAGTATGCCCCGACTGTAAAACCAAATTTGGACAACAGGGCAGTTGGCCGAAGGAAAATGAGTTACAAATAGTTAAATTAGGTTTTATG
>JAIXZQ010000016.1 GCA_027489475.1 Methylophilus sp. | reverse complement strand
TCTATCGCCTGTGATGAATCCGCCAGCGCGCAGAGCTTGTATGAGCATGCCGATTTTGCACTCTATCACGTTAAACGCAGTGGCCGCGGCTATTTACAAATTTATACCCCAGCCCTTCAACAGGCGCGCGACCAATTAGAGCGCTTAGAACACGCCTTAAGACAGGCGGTGATTGCGGATGAAATGTATGCGGTGTTTCAGCCGGTGATACAGCTTGAACAGCAAAACGTGAGCGGCATTGAATGTTTGGCGCGCTGGCATAGCCCTAGCTTGGGCATGGTGATGCCTGAGCAATTTATCCCGCTAGCAGAAAGCTTGGGCATCAGCGCCAGCATCACGGCGCATCTGTTTGACCGCGCGCTCGTCGCCATGCGTGACTGGCCAGCCCATGTGCGTTTGTATTTCAATTGCTCAGCCAGCGACATCAGTGATGCCAGCGTGGTGAGCGCCCTATTGGCGCGCTTGGCGACGAGTGGCATTGCACCCGACCGTTGTGTGTTTGAGTTAACAGAAACGGCAGTAATGCACGACTTTGACGTCATCCGCGCGCAGTTGCAGCGCTTAAAACAAGCTGGCGCACAGATTGCATTAGATGACTTTGGTACCGGCTACTCCAGCCTGAGTCATGTGCAATCGTTACCGCTGGATATTTTACGCATAGACCGCCGCTTTATCCGCGAGCTCCCGCATGACAGCACCAGCCAAACCATCGTGCGGGCAATCCTCGCACTGTGTCATGGCATGCATTTGCAATGCATCGCCGAAGGCGCCGAAGACGCTGACCAAGTGCGTTTTTTACAAGCCATGGGCTGTGAGCAGGTACAAGGCTATTATTTTGCCGCCGCCATGCCTGCGGCAGACCTACGCAATTACCTGTCGCATCCCGTCATCACGCCAGCATCCGCCTGACGCTGACAACATTCGGGCGTTAATACGCCCTCATCCCGGAATCAACTAGACAATCGCTGCATGACCTGTTCCGCTTGTTTGATGCCCTAACCATCAGGGGGCTAGCCATCTCCGCACCAACCATTCATGCGTGGATTTTAGCTGGCTAAAAAAAGGAATACCATGCGCGTTAAGAAGTGTTTCTGACCCCCGCTAAAGCGATACAGGAGGACACACTGATGCCAGTTCCACCGCAGAATCTGTTTGCTCACCCCTATGCAGCCATGCAGGGTAGGGTTTGTTCTGTCAGGTATCAACCGCAAATCAACCTACATACGACAAAAAGTATAAATTTTCTCGCGTCCCCCTCTTGAAATCGCACTAGGCACACCCAAATTAGCAATCAAGGTGCGTGAGTGCTAAAATACGTGCCGTTTTACATTTCTGTTTTTAATCCTGATAACACTTAAGTTTTACTCCAAGGAGAATTGAATGAACATTCGTCCGTTGCATGACCGTGTAATTGTTAAACGTGCTGCTGAAGAGCGTACCACCGCTTCAGGCATTGTGATTCCTGATAGCGCCACTGAAAAACCTGATCAAGGTGTGGTACAGGCTGTGGGTAACGGCAAAAAAGATGAGCACGGCAAAGCGATTGCATTGGATGTTAAAGTCGGCGACAAAGTGTTGTTCGGCAAATACGCAGGCCAAACCGTGAAAGTCAATGGCGAAGAGCTGTTGGTGATGCGTGAAGAAGACATTATGGCGATTGTTGAGTAATTTGATGGCATTCAACGGGTGATGGCTACTTAACCCAGCCGCGCTATGCAGTTGGAATGCACCCCGTTTCAGTCCATCCACCTGATTCACAATTTCTGGTAACACTGATTAAAGTATTGAGGAGAATAAACAATGGCAGCTAAAGACGTAAGATTTGGTGATGACGTACGCCAAAAAATGGTAAATGGTGTCAACGTACTGGCTAACGCAGTGCGTGTGACCTTGGGCCCTAAAGGCCGTAACGTGGTATTGGAGCGTTCATTCGGCGCGCCAACCATCACCAAAGACGGTGTATCTGTGGCCAAAGAAATCGAACTGAAAGACAAGTTTGAAAACATGGGCGCGCAAATGGTGAAAGAAGTGGCTTCTAAAACCAACGACATCGCTGGTGACGGTACCACGACTGCAACCGTGTTGGCACAAGCCATTATCCGCGAAGGCATGAAATCTGTCGCTGCGGGCATGAACCCTATGGATTTGAAGCGCGGTATCGATAAAGCGGTTGAAGCGGCCGTTGCCGATTTGAAAGCGCAATCCAAGCCCTGTACCACCAGCAAAGAAATCGCCCAAGTGGGTTCTATCTCTGCGAACTCTGACACCTCTGTGGGTCAGATCATTGCGGATGCCATGGACAAAGTGGGTAAAGAAGGCGTGATTACGGTAGAAGATGGTTCCGGCTTGACCAATGAGCTGGACGTGGTTGAAGGCATGCAGTTTGACCGTGGCTACCTGTCACCTTACTTCATCAACAACCCAGAGCGTCAAATCGCTTTGCTGGACAATCCTTTCGTGTTGTTGCACGACAAAAAAATCTCCAACATCCGTGACCTGCTGCCAACTTTGGAGCAAGTGGCCAAAGCTGGCCGTCCATTGTTGATTATTGCTGAAGATGTCGATGGTGAAGCCTTGGCAACCTTGGTGGTCAACAACATTCGCGGCATCCTGAAAACCACGGCTGTGAAAGCCCCAGGCTTTGGTGATCGTCGTAAAGCCATGTTGGAAGACATTGCCATTCTGACCGGCGGTACCGTGATTTCAGAAGAAGTGGGCCTGAAACTGGAAAGCGTACAACTGCACGATTTGGGTCAAGCCAAACGTATCGAAGTGGGCAAAGAAAACACCATCATCATTGACGGTGCAGGCAACGAAGAAGCCATCAAAGCCCGTATCGGCCAAATCAAGACGCAAATCGAAGAAGCGTCTAGCGACTACGACCGTGAAAAACTGCAAGAGCGCGTGGCCAAACTGGCAGGCGGTGTGGCCGTGATTAAAGTCGGCGCAACGACTGAAATCGAAATGAAAGAGAAAAAAGCCCGCGTTGAAGATGCCTTGCACGCAACCCGTGCAGCGGTTGAAGAAGGCATTGTCGCCGGGGGCGGTGTGGCGTTAATTCGTGCCCGTGCCGCGATTGCACAAGTGAAAGGTGACAACCTGGATCAAGAAGCCGGCATTAAAATTGTACTGCGTGCGGTAGAAGAGCCACTGCGCCAAATCGTTTCTAACGCTGGCGCTGAGCCTTCAGTGGTGGTCAGCAACGTGGCTGCTGGCAAAGGCAACTATGGTTACAACGCGGCCAACGAAACCTATGGCGACATGGTTGAAATGGGCGTGCTGGACCCAACCAAAGTGACCCGTTCTGCCTTGCAAAATGCCGCTTCTGTGGCTGGCTTGATGCTGACCACAGACTGCATGGTGGCTGAACTGCCGAAAGAAGATGCACCAGCAGCGCCGGATATGGGCGGGATGGGTGGCATGGGCGGCATGATGTAGCCTTTGTTTGATTACATCATTAGCCGACCATTTAAATCCTATGGTGCGGCATGATGTAATTTCAACGTCGCTAAAGCGGAGATTGCGGCGTTGCTTTATCCTTGCCGTACTTCATTGTACTGTCTGCGGATAAAGCGCCTTGCACTCCCCGCTTTATCTTGTTGAAATGCACTAAGTAACGTTCCAAAACTGACAAAACCCGCTTAAGCGGGTTTTGTTTTATCTGCCATTCTCAGCCATAATGCGCGATGACGTGGAACCTCTCCACGACCTGTTCACTAAAGAAAGCAAATAAATGACGACACCTCTCGATTCACTCACACAACGCCTGAGCTACATTGTGGGTGAAAACATGGCCCATCAATTAAAAAATGATGGCTTAGACCTTGATGCCGCCGCCGTGGCGCTGGCGGTCAGCGATGTCATGGCCGGCCATGCC
>JAIXZQ010000190.1 GCA_027489475.1 Methylophilus sp. | reverse complement strand
GTCAATAAACTGGCCCACTCCAAGGTGCGGATACGCACATCAATGCCGACTTCTTTTAAACGACGTTGAATAATGACGGCGGTTTTTTCTCGTTGTTTATTGCCCAGATTGGTCAATATTTCAAATGACAGCGTTTTTCCTTGGCGGTCTAGCAGACCATCACCATCGCTATCGGCATAGCCAGCTTCGGCCAGCAGTTGCTTAGCTTTTGTTGGATCAAATCCATAGGGTTGCAAGGTGGGATGACTCCATCGGGTGCCTGGCTTATAAGGGGAGGCAATGGCGATGCCCAAGCCTAAGTAGACCCCATCAATAATCTCTTGTTTGTCGATGGCATAGTTAATCGCTTTGCGTACGCGTACATCGTTAAATGGCGCCCGCTTGAGGTTAAAGCCAAGATAGGTATAGCTATTGCCCAGTTCTTTGTATTGGTTTAACCGCGCTTGGAGTGCAGGGCGTGCAGGGATGATGCGTGCATAGGTAATCGGATCCATATTCATGCTATCAATATTGTCCGCCATCAGCTCGAGAAACTGTGCCGCAGGGTCAGGGATAATCCGCTCAATCCGTGTTTTGATATTGGCTGGCCCCATCACCGCACGCGGATTTTTTTCTAGGGTAATAAATTCGCCATGCCGCCATTCTTTGAGCTGGTAATAATGGCTGCCCAATGGCTTTTGCGCAAAGATGGTGGTATGTATATCCTGACCTGCCAGCTTATGTTTAGGCAGTACTTGCAAACTGGCCCAACTTTCTAAAGCGGGAGCAAAGGGCTGCGCATACTGCACAACAAAGGTCTGTGCATCCGGCGCTTCGGCATGCGTCACCAATTGATAATCAGAGGCATAAGGACTGTGGGTTTTTTCATCAGTAATCAATTGCCACGTAAACAACACATCAGCGCTGGTGAGCGGATGACCATCCGCCCATTTTAAATCTGGTTTAAGGGTAAAACGGATGGTTTTTTTGTCATCTGACACTTGCCAGCTTTGCGCCAGCTCACCGGTGAGATCGAGGTTTTGATCATATTTCAACAGGGCATTAAACAAATAACTACCAATCGCAAGAGAGGCAGATTCACCGGCCACCATCCCTATCATGCTACTCGGGTCTGAAGGCATCGCACTGATGAGCGTACCGCCTGAGGTCTCGGCATAGGTGCGTTGGAACTGTTGCGTATCAGGCTGGGCAGGTTCACTACAGCCGGTTATTAGCGCTGTGGCCGACATCATCAGCACGCAGTTGCGCATCATCAAATCGTTACTGCGTCTGGGTTCGCGCGCGTGAGCCAACCACTGTTTAATTGCGGTATACCTGTCCACAAGCGGGGACAGGCATGTTGGCAGTTGCGGCTGTGTGATCATCAGTGACGGGTCGTTTTCTTTTTGCTGTGAGAAATGGCCGTCGATGTGCGTGTAATGGTGGCGCGTTTGTGCGTAGCTGAAGCGTGTTTAATCCTACGCCCATCAATGGCTCTGGGCTTCGAGTCTGCCTTCTGGGTGGAGTTCCCGTGGCCACTAGCCAACTCAATTCGCAGGCGTTGGCCGGGTTTAAGTTTTTGACTGCCTAATTGATTTTGCCGCATGATTTCGCGACGACTCAGGCCGTATTTTTTTGCCAAACTTGCCAGGGATTCCCCCGCCTTGACTTGATGGGTGACGAGTTGCGCACGCGTCGGGGTGGCAACCTCGGCCGGAGCTTCTACTGGCAGGGTGGCCATTGAGGCCACGTCAATCGGTCGCGTTTGTGCCGGCTGCATGCCGGCGGGGACCAGAATAGGGCGGCGCACAATCAGGTTACGGTTAGGCTTGAGGTTGTTCGAGGCGCTGAGCTCATACAGACTCAGGCCAAATTTGTTGGCAATGCCGCCCAAGCGTTCACCACGCTTAGGCTGGTAAGTGTGCCAATTGGACAGTGGTCGGTTGTAGCCATTCAGATTATTGGTAAAGTTAGTGGCTGCCCATGTGGGCAACAACAGTTTTTGTGAGCTGTTTTCCGTCACCAATACTGGACGCGTAAAACTCGGGTTCAGGGCGTTAAATTCTTCCAGTGAAATACCCGCCAGTTCTGCAGCGAGTTTTGCATCGATTTTATTTGGCGCCTGAACGGTGGTGAAATAGGGGCGGTTAGGAATCTCATTTAAGGTCAGGCCATAGTTTTCTGGCTTGAAGATGATATTTTTAATCGCCTGCAATTTGGGCACATAATTACGTGTCTCATCCGGCAACGATAAGTGTTGGTAATCGGTCGGTAACCCCAACCGCTGATTGCGTTCAATGGCACGGGCTACGGTGCCTTCTCCAGCGTTATAGGCCGCCAGCGCTAAATCCCAAGCGCCAAACATGGTGTATAACTTTTGCAGATAATTGAGTGCCGCTTGCGTAGCGGCGGTCACGTCTTTACGCGAGTCTTTCCAGTAGTTTTGCTTAAGACCAAAATCTCGTCCGGTAGACGGAATGAATTGCCAGATGCCAGAGGCTTTGCTGGTCGACAAGGCTTTAGGCTTAAAGCCACTCTCTATCATAGGCAAGAGCGCGATTTCGGTCGGCATCCC